>JBFHIN010000300.1:0-3137 GCA_041596415.1 Crocinitomicaceae bacterium
ATGGGCTTCTCAATCTCTGGACCAAATTCTTTTCCTTCACTTGGATTTACAGGACGGTATTCTTGGCATGCACCTGGGCAAATGACCTTGCAAGAACAAATTGCAATTGCAGGGGTTAGCGCACAGAGTGGAGGGAATCGATTTGGCGATTACGCACAGATGACACTAGATCCGGATGGTAAAACATTTTGGTATACCGGAGAGTATATTGGGGCCAGTGGTTCACGCAAAACAAGAATTTTTTCATTCAGTATGCAGGATATCTGGAATACACCCCAAAATAGTTTAGAAAAAGCGACGATCAAAATATATCAAAACGGTGATCAATTAATAGTCGATATCAATGATTTTGATCAACAGTCAGATGTAGTGATCGACTTATTTGATATGAATGGTAAGACCTTGCTTAGCTCTAAGAAAACGATTGTGAATGGTAATACGAATCAAAGTTTTAATATCGGTTCACTGCCAAAGTCAGCTTATTTGGTAAGAATTGGGAACTCTTCTATGCAAAAAGTAGAAAAGATTATTCTACAATAAAATTGATTCAACAAAAAAGAAAACTAAGAGGGACTCCGGTCCCTTTTTTAATTCTCATAAGCTCCGATGTCCGGAGTAGTGGCTGATCTAGCATTACCTTTTATATCAAATGGCAATGAAAAAGCGGGGTTTGCATTGTTGTTTAGAGCTGATGAGCCTGGAAAAAGGAAGTCGTATGATTCTACATTGTTGAATAACGGATTGTTATTCCAGAAAATGGCATTGTAATAATTTTCAGTGCCAATAGGACTCTTTTTAATCAAACAGTTACGCATATCAAAACTTAAAGTAACGCCCATTTGATTGATCGTATCAAAAACAAGTTCAGAGCTTTGAGACCCATATATAACAGAGTTGTAAATTTTTCCTTCAGTAATCGAACCTAAATTAGTAACGCCGTTTGCAAAGTCATTATAATAGTTACTCACCCCTACGGCTGGTGTCGCTGAACCCGAAGAACTATATCCCAGCAAATTACAATGATTGAAAAAATAGGCCCCTCCTTCAAGCACAAGAAGAGCATGATTTCCATTTTTTGCTATTACAGTATTCTCAGCTTTTACTTTTGCACCAGAATAGATAAATACCCCATAGCGGGCATTGTTGGTGATTTTGGAATTGGTTAGGGTCAATGTGTAGTCACTATCATTATCCTTGGAATAAAGGTGTATTCCTGCTATGCCGTTTTTTACTATGCAGTAATTAATGGTTGAAGGCCTAGCTTGATGAAAATAAATCCCGTAAAATTGACCGGGAACATCAGCATAGAAAGATTCTAATCGATCACCCTGAAAAACAACTTCTTGGTTAAGTGCTCCATTGATATTTAAAGTTCCTTTGTACACATAAAGCAAAGCGTTTTTATGCAAATAAATTTTGGTATTTTGCTGGATCGTGAGTGTTTGAGCTGAGTCAACAGCAGCATAACCGTAAATGACATGAGGTTTGTCGTTGTTCCAAACACCAGAATTTAGATCCTTGTAATGAAAGTAGGCGTCCTGACCCCAAACAGCAAGTTTCACGTATTGATCCTTTCCATTGGTACGAAAACGAATGGAGTCCTCAACGATCATGGGTAAAGTTTGTCCGTTAATATTGAGTGTCACTTCAACGAAAGCGAAAAGACTGTCTTTTCCTTCTAATGTGATGTCTGAAATAGAAGTGCTGCTGATTCCATCTATATTAATGCGAAAAGGTGAATTGCTCCCACCCATAAGTTCTATGCTTTCAATTTTAACGGAGCGATTGTCGTTGTTGTAGATTTTAAATTGTTTTGTTGTTGAACCAATAGTGGTAAAAACAGTATCAAAAACAACGGTGTCTTTTGAAAACGAAAGATTACCTTTGGACAAAAGTGCATTTTTTTTACAAGATCCCAGGGATGCTGCACTTATCAGAAGAAGTAGATAGAAGAATAGATGAATTGATCTCAAATGATTGTTGTTTAAACGTGACAAAAATAACGAAAACAGACGAAGATTATTTTAATTGAAAAAAAATGATTCAATTCAAAAAAGTTTAATTAAATTTGCAACCCGTTTAACGGATAAATATAGCGCATTTTAATTATTTAGAGATGAAAAAAGATATACACCCAGAAGATTACAGAATGGTTGTTTTTAAAGATATGTCAAATGAATACGCATTTCTTTGCCCTTCATGTGCATCTTCAAATGAAACTATTCAGTGGGAAGATGGAAATGAATATCCGTTAGTGAAATTGGATATTTCTCACAAGTCACATCCATTCTTCACGGGAATTGTACAGTTTGTAGATACAGCAGGACGTATTGATAAGTTCAAGAACCGTTACGGACGTCATATGAAATAATTATGATCCTTTGATCATGAAGGCCTTTCATCAGCGATGGAAGGCTTTTTTTATGTACTTACAAAGTGAAACATTAAAGTTTTGTTTACGTTAATGCTATTAAAACCAACATTTGTCGTGAAATCAGTTCGATTTTCTTTACTTGTAGTCATCCTTACTTTTGCCTCGAGTTGGGCGTATTCCGGAAAATTAGATAAAGCTTTTATTGCGCTTAAGGAGTATAATTATTTTAAAGCCAAAGGTTTATTTGAAAAAGGAATTAAAAAACAATCTTCACCAGCAACATTTGGATTAGCCACCATCTACTATCGAAAGGACAACCCTTTTCACAATCTAGACTCCGCTCTTCGTTATATACTTATTTCCGAAGCGCAATACGGAACGTTGAAGGATAAGTTGAAAGATCGCTATAAAAAATACGGATTTGATTATTTGAATATCCTTGAACTTCGTTCAAATATTAGTTCGCAATTTTTCGTTCGGGCAAAAGAACGTAATACAGTTGAAGCATATACGAGGTTTATAGAGACACATCCTTGGTCAAACGAGCTATTTAATGCAACTAAAATTAGGGATTCAATTGCTTACGATAAGGTTCTTTTAAAAAATACTTCTAAAGATTATAAAGAATTCATTGATAAATATCCAGATTCATACCTTAAAGAAACGGCATGGCAGGATTTTTACAGGACCCAATATCACGAATTCACCAAAACGAATTCTCTTTTATCCTATATTGAATTTATTGCTAAATGTCCGAATAATC
>JBFHIN010000301.1:0-3132 GCA_041596415.1 Crocinitomicaceae bacterium
CCGGTAACTTTTTTGGATTGGACCTTGACCAATCATGCCAATATCCCTATAGCTTCAGGAATTTACCTCATTCATGTTGATGTTCCTGATATTGGCGAAAAAGTGTTGAAGGCATTTATAACGATGCGTACCTTTGATTTTCAAAATTTATAAGGGAAGACTTATTCGGAAGGTAGTACCTCTATCCACAACTGAGGAGAGAACAAACACCTTTCCTTTATGATAGTCCTCCACTATTCTCTTAACCAGAGAAAGTCCGAGGCCCCAACCGCGCTGCTTGGTTGAAAAACCGGGCTCAAAAATTGTTTTCAGTTGTTTTTGTGGAATTCCTTTTCCAGAATCGGTAATATCAATATGCACCCATTCCGGTGAACTATGAATAAATACGCTTAAATTGCCCTCGCCTTCCATCGCATCGACGGCATTTTTACAAATATTTTCAATCACCCACTCAACCAACGGAGCGTTGTGCATTACCTCAAATTCTTCGTCTGCCACAAAATCAAAGTTTACTTTCTTTGAAATTCTGCGTTTTAAATAATTCAACACATCCTCAACGGTACGCGTCAAATTTCCTGATTCAAGTTTTGCACCGGAACCAATTTTTGAGAATCGATCCGTTATTTTTTCCAATCGATCTACATCTTTTTGCATTTCCTGTGTGATCATAGGGTCAATGTGTTGACTTTCCAAAATTGCGATCCATGCCATTAATGAAGAAAGAGGTGTTCCCAGCTGATGGGCTGTTTCTTTGGCCATACCGGCCCAAACTTGATTTTGTTCAGCCTTTCTAAACGTACTGAAAATTAAATAGGCAATAAAAATAAAGAGTCCGATGATCGTAAAAACGATATATGGGAAGTACTGTAATTGTTTTAATTCAGGGCTATCATCGTAGTATAGAATATTCTTCTTACCATCTTTAAAATCAATGATGATCGGTGTGTTCTGACTCGCCAATTGACTGATCGTCTTTTCTAAATTTTCCGGCTTGAGCTTCTCTTTTTCTAAATTACTTCCGATGACGGTGTTCGTTACGTCATTCAACAATAAAACCGGAACGAGTCCTTCATTATTGATCAATTCCTGATTAAACGAAGAGATGAGAGAATCTCTTTCCTTTTCCAACTTGATTATTTCTCTGGAATCGTAATAGACATAGGTCATGAAAAGATCTTCGTACACCTCCACTGTGAAAGACGGATTCTTCCATTTCCATTCCTCTGCCAAACGGAGTAATGAGTCTTCGAAATAGTTGACGATTTCCTTTGAGGTAGCTGTAGGATATTTCATCCTAAAAACGGAAGTATCGAAATCTAAATTAATATGTCCCGAAATATTTTTCTCATTATCTAAAAGTATTACAGGAATATCTTTGTTTTCGTTGATGATCTTTAATGGAAAAGTATAATCGGGGATCTGATCTAGTGGAGTAGCTTTGGACACTTCCTTTGTAGCATCGATCCAAAGTGTCATTTCCTTGCGCTCCTTATCGCGCAACTGGCGAAAAGTTCTGTCTGTAAGTTTAACGAGTTCAAGTTTTTTCTTGATCGCATCAGCCCACTGTTGAGCTCTTTCACGTTCGCGCTCACCAACTTTATGGACAATTGAATTCGATATAAACAAGGAAACCCCCACCATGAGTAGAGCTATGATCAAGAGAATGATCTTCCATTTTTGTTTATTTGAATATAGATTCATTGGTTTACCGGTACTAATTAACGGATTTTTCTTGGAAAGATTATGGCGCGCAAATGTGTTTCATTGAATTAACGTAACTTTGTCCTTTGAAAATTATCTGCATCATGAATTTGTTCAAGCGACCCGTGCTACTATATATTTCACTGGTACTACTTATTGCAATCCCGCTGTTTACCTTGCCCATCAATTTATTTCCCGGTGAAGTAAGTTACAAAAGTGGTATGGTGGAAGTTGTAGATGACGCCCCATTGAGTTTGGCCTATTTTATTGGAATGGGATATGAACAGTCAGAAATGGATGTAATCACAGATTTTCGTCTGAAACCGCAAGGATTTCTGCTTGCATTTTTAATTGTTTTGGGTATTCCTGGTCTAATTGCTTATCGTATACACTTGAAACGACGCTCAACAGAGGAAGTGTAACTTAAGTGACAGCCAAA
The DNA here is from genome assembly GCA_041596415.1 of Crocinitomicaceae bacterium. GTDB lineage: Bacteria > Bacteroidota > Bacteroidia > Flavobacteriales_D > Crocinitomicaceae > M0103. The sequence continues at coordinate 2,141 of JBFHIN010000301.1, forward strand.
GTTTGTTCGGGATGTTATCTTTGAAAACAATTTTTGTGTAATATGCTCGATAAAATCGTTTCCATTTACTCTTCTTACGCAAGTTATCTTTGGAAAACAATATCCAATCCTTTTGAGTACGATAATTATTTCTATTACCTAATTTATGTTTCGTTATTCGTTTGGATTTTAGAAATGGTTATTCCCTGGCGTAAGGATCAAAAGATCATTCGCAATGATTTCTGGATCGATACATTTTTTATGTTTTTCAATTTTTACCTCTTCAACTTACTGGTATTTACCGTTCTCTCAACGTTGAGCGAGCATTATTTCCGGGACATGATGATGGCCATTGGTTTGCCAGAAAAGGGAATTGTGGACTTATCCAAGTTGCCTTTATGGTCACAGTTCATTTTGTTTTTCCTTATTTCCGATTTTATTCAATGGGCCATTCACAATCTCTTGCACAGAAGTCCCGTGTTATGGAAATTTCACAAGGTACACCATTCCGTTACAGAAATGGGATTTGCTGCCCATCTGCGCTACCATTGGGTGGAAACGTTTGTATATAAAACCGGTTTATACATCTTTTTATCATGGTTATTGCATTTTGAGCTGCAGTATGTTTTTTTCCTGCATGCATTCACCATTCTGGTGGGCCACTTAAATCATGCAAATCTTGCGTTGGACTACGGTCCACTTCGTTATATCTTGAACAATCCCAAAATGCATATCTGGCATCATGCCAAAAGCTTGCCTGAAAAACATAAAGACGGTGCTAATTTCGGTATAAGTTTAAGTCTTTGGGATTATTTGTTTGGCACCAATTACATGCCTCATGAGGGAAGAGACATTGAATTAGGATTTGAAGGTATTGAATCCTATCCAAAAGGTTTTTTTCACTTGTTGATTCACCCATTTAAAGACAAAAAATGAAAACTTTGTTTAAAGGAATTAGCGAAAAGGACTTATTTCGCTTCTCCATACTTGCATCGTTAAGCCTTGGCCTTGCA
>JBFHIN010000302.1:0-3127 GCA_041596415.1 Crocinitomicaceae bacterium
AATTTTAAATAATTACAGGCGGCAATCGTGCTTTTATCCAGATCCATACGTTCATCCACTTCAGCTGAAATTTCAAGCCCATACTGCTTAGCGGTAACCGGCATAAATTGCCAAAATCCAACCGCTCCCGCAGGACTATAAGCTTGTGTCAAATTGCTTTCAATTACAGCCAAATATTTAAAATCTTCGTGAATCCCCTGTTTTTTCAACTGTTTTTCGATAACTGGAAAAAATCTATTGGCCCTTTTCAGAATTTGGTAGGTAGAACTTTGATAGAACATATTGACCATGACCTCTCTATCCAATCTTTCTCGTATGTCCTCATCCTGAAGATTGATCTTCACGCCACAAAACTCCATCGATTGTGGTAAAACAGGAACAGACATCAACTCATGTTTTGGCAGGAACAAGGGCTCAGTCTTTTCCTTTTTTTCCTGAAAAGAACATGAATACAGCAAAATGCCACAAAACAGAATAATAAAAAGACTTTTCATCGGGAAATTATCTACGAATTTACGCAAATAAGAAGACAATCAGAGACCCTTTCCCTTATATTTTATTGTGTTTCGATATAAGTAGAAGAACACGAACAAAAAATAGAAAATTGAAAGTAAAAGTGGCAACACAATACCCAAGGAGACCAGATTTATCATCGCTATTGCAAAAATACAAGAAATAAATCCTATCAAAAGGAACACGTACCAAACTTGTCGATCGTTGAGTCCGGAATAAACCAGATGGTGCGTTGTATGATCTTTTCCTCCAACCATCGGCGATTTTCCTTTCCGTAATCGATTAATCACAACTGTTAATGTGTCCACTGCTGCAGGTGTAAAGGCCACCATAGTGATTAGAAAACTTGCCCAAGCATTTGTTTCGGTTCTGGCACCTACATTCCATAAATTGTGAATGGCAAAATACGCCACAAAAAGTCCAATAAATTGACTTCCGGCATCACCCATAAAAAGTTTTGATGGATGCACGTTATAGATTAAAAAACCGAGAATGGCACCAAGTACGGCAACTAAGGTTAGTGTCCAAATATTAGTGTTGAAATCAAAAATGATCCAACTCCCTAAAAGACATGAGGTAAGGATAAAGAACACAGTGGTACCCGTAATGCCATCCATATTATCCAACATGTTCAACGAATTCATTATGGCAACCACCCAGATAACGGTAATAACGCTATCTATTAATTCCTGATGAAACAAGTCAATTCTTGACCCTGTAACAAGTAAAATAAGCCCGCATGAGATTTGAACGACCAATTTTGCATAAGGTCTGGTATTATAAGCATCATCAGCCAGCCCCATTAAAAAAGCAATGCTCCCGGCACCAATCAGACCTACATATTTCTTGTTGTGAAAAATATTCTCATCGTAGAAAACAATGGAATAGGCTATGGCTGAAAAAACAAAAACAACATAAAAAGAAATTCCACCTAAAGAGGGCTTGGATTGATTGCTCCAACGTATGGTTACATCATTTTTGTTTCGAATCCCCAAGGACTGAGAGAAACGGAGAAGTAATTCGTTACATATCACTGATAATACAATACCACCGATGCCGAACCCAAGAATTTGTATGACTTTATGTAGTAGCACAATTTAAAATGGAGTGTCAAATTTACTAAAAAGTTTTCCCATTTGATCCTTTTCAGATACAATAGCTTGCTCAACTACCCAATCGATACACAGTGTATCATCATCCCACAAAATACAATTTTCATGTTCCGGTGAGTAGTAGTTTGAGCATTTATAGGTGAAAATTGTCTCATCTTCAAGCACTGAAAAACCATGAGCAAATCCCGCAGGAATCCAAAACTGACGAGCATTATCTCCACTTAACACAACAGAAACGTGCTCCCCATAGGTCGATGAATGCTTTCGAAGGTCTACAGCAACGTCCAGCACCTTACCTTTTGGTACGCTAACCAGTTTTCCTTGGGCGAACGGAGGCGATTGAAAATGCAAGCCTCTGACGACATTTTTTCTAGAAAACGACATGTTATCTTGAACAAACGTTACGTCTTGACCCAAGATCTCCTTGTATTTCTCGTCCTGAAAAGTCTCACAAAAATACCCCCTATCATCCGTAAAAATTCTGGGCTCGATAAGCACCAACCCTTCAATTCCTAATTTTTCAATTTTCATTCCTTCGGTTTCAATCCAAGTTTTTCTCTGATGTATAAAAAGAATTTTTCTCTTCTGGACAGCTCTTCACCATCGTAATAGCCATACCCGTAGCCGTAGCCGTATCCATAACCATATGCCGAGTTTTTGGTAGTTTTTACACCATTTAAGATAACGTTCAAACGATCCAATTGCTTCATTTCGAACAATTCTTTAACTCTGAAGGCAAAGTTTCGCTTGGAATAATGGCTTTTAAACACGTAAATCGGTATATCTGCTTCAGTGAGGTTTTTAATTCCATCTGAAACCAATCCAATTGGAGGATTGTCGATAATGATTACATCATAAGACTCTTTCAATTCTTCGACGATCTCTTTGAATCGCTTGCTCAACAAAAGCTCTGAAGGATTGGGAGGAATTGGGCCGGCACATATAAAATCTAAAGTTTCAATCTGAGATTTTTGTATACATTGGGATAGCTCGTATTTATTGATGATCAATCCACTCATTCCAAATTGGTTACTAGCATTCAATCCCAAATGAACTTTCGGTTTGCGAAGATCAAGATCCAATAAAATGGTTTTCTTTCCCGACATGGCGATAATTCCTGCTAAATTAAGCGCTACAAAAGTCTTCCCTTCACCAGAAATGGACGAAGTTATAGCTATTGTTTTATACTGCGGATTAATATAATTGAGATTCGTCCTGATCTTTCTCATCGCTTCGGTCATCATAGACTTCGGCGCATCGTACACGATCAATTGTGAGTATTCCATCGGCGCTTTTGAAAGTGGCACACCACCTAAAATAGTTACTTTCTCAGGCAAAAGTTTCTTGAGGTCTTCCAATAAATTGATCTCATTAAAAGAAAGATACTTGAAGAACATCACACCTAATCCCAATACAAAGCCAAAGAGAATAAAAGTTGAATAGACCAACTTCCTATTTGGTGAAACTGGTGTGTTATTCACATTTGGTCGACTTAATATGCG
>JBFHIN010000303.1:0-3106 GCA_041596415.1 Crocinitomicaceae bacterium
CCGATAAGCACGTCTATGTAATCGATACCTAAAAATTCGCGCAACAGATCATGAGCTCTAGCCATATCTCGAGTGCTTATGAATGGAAATTGATCCAACAATGCTTTTCCCTTTTCGAAGGTGTTTAAGGGACCACTTGTGCCGTAATGCGAACCAATAATGTTGGCACAAACAATAATATATTCGTTGGGATCGAACAGCTTTCCTTCCCCAAATAAGCCATTCCACCATTCGAAAACGTTACTGTTGGCAGTAAGGGCGTGACACACCCAAATTACTTTTTTACCGGAATTGGGAACTCCGTATATGTGATAAGCAATTTTTAAATTTTTTATTATTCCTCCCAATTCAAGTTGAAAAGACTTGGGAGATTGGAATATGGATAAATTCATTTTTTTCTTCCGGATTATTTATTGGATACTTGGGCAATGGAAATATTGACTATTTTCAACTTCGAATTGAATGGCGCTTAAACGCAGAATGCGCTGCGACAAAACGAACGATTAGTATTGTAGCGCATAACAAAACGGTACGGCATCAATACCACATAGTTTCCAATAAAAATTTGAAGATTTGTCCGGTTGGACCTAGAAGAGGGATTTGCCCAAAAAGAATTTCTTTTTTCCATTTTTTATCATTTATATTCTCCGAACAACATCGCTCGGATCAGGAATTGGCACCGGTTTTCCAATTCGTCAGTTGACGAACTTAAAGTTGGTTGCCAGAGGGTCATAGAGCCTGTCTCTCACCTCTTCTTTATAAATCTTAGATCCACCGTTTGTGGAAATGACGCTGCAAATATCTCTAAATTGATTCGTGAATTCCAAGAAAAAAATGAAAATATATTTCAAATATTACTTTATATAACTAAATATCAACCACTTACATGGTGAAAATAAAATTTAAACTATAGAAATATTTCAATGCAATTTTTTACTACCTGAAACAATTCATTTCTCTCAACAAAGTTTAAACTTAGAAGTGATAAGTCGCAGTATAAAAGACAGAATTACAATTGAATCTCATAGATTTCGAATTTATAGACAAAAAAAACGTCCCGGAAAACCCGGGACGTTTATATTTTAAGAAATAAAATTCTTATCTGTTAACGATCACTTTTTGAACGCTAATCAATGTATTTGATTCATTGAAGATATGAACGAGGTAAGTACCATTTGCCAACGTGCTAACATCCAATTTATGAGCTGTTGCGTTTGGTGTCACAGACTTCACTAATTCACCAGCTAAAGATGTCATTGTTAATTTTGACATATTCTCTTTAGAGGTAATATTCAACTGATCAGCAGCCGGATTAGGGAACATCAACACTTGATCATTTTGAGCTTCATTAAGACCTAAGTTGATCACATAAATACAAGCAGTTTCTACTTCACAACCATCTGCGTTTGTCAAAATACATTTGTAAGACCCATTACCTGGAACAGTTAAGATTTGGTTATTTTCACCAACTAAATCTAAACCAGTTCCGCAATCAACCCACTGATACAATGAAGTTGGATTGATAACTTTAATATCACCATTTCCTAAGTATGCAGTTGCCGTGTTTGGTAATGTAGATACTGTAAAAGGTACTTCAATACGGCTACTTTCACAAATGTAACGCGTTGCCACATAATAAGAACCAGCTGTAGTAATTACTGTGCTTGGATTCACTACGTTTCCACCTGTAGGAGCATCGTACCAGAAAAGATTACCACCTGTTGCGTCTAAATCAGCAACTGTAGAATTTTCACATGCTACTTGAGTACCAGGTGCACTAGGCACTGTATTATTCATACACATAATGTACAATTCTGTTCCATTGCTTGGTGTGTCACCGGCAAAAGCTAGCATTCCATTGAACGAAGAAAAGTTAGATGGATATGATCCATTCCAGTTACCGGGAACAACATTATATACTAATTCTGCATCCCCATTTATATAACGGATTGGTTCTCTGCCTAAATAATTCACCCCGTCATAAACATCAGTACTCATGTACATTTCATTATCAACGATGGTCGTATAAGAAATGCTTCCATTTTGAATTGAAAAATTCATTTCAATAAAGGAATCATCCGAAGGATCTAGTTTAGTTAAATTACTCTGCCAATTCGTAGTATTTGTCATTTCAAAAAATACAGTATCATTAAAAATAATTAAATCATACACGGACAAATTGGTATAAGATGGATTTACCAAATTTTGGAATTGAGCATCTGAAGGTGTATACGCAAATAAAGGGCTTGGATAGCCATTTGCATAAGTAGCCAAATAAATTTTATTATTATTTGAAACAAGATCATAGATACTATAAACCATAGATGGTAAACTTTGAATATTTAAAGTGTTGTTGCTCCACTTCCCTAACTGAACGCCAAAACCACCAACATTAATAGTAAAATACATTGTGTCACCCAAAACATCAATATTATTAAAGTCGTATGCATAATTAGGACTTGTCGTCACCAACGCATTTGTCAATGTACTTCCATTATATTCTCCAAAATAAGTATCCCCTATTGCATCAGTGTATAAAAAATAGAGGTTTCCATTCGCCAAACGAAAATCCCATGGATATGCACTTCCAATACCTGGCTCAATATCGTACTCAACCGCTAGAGTTGTACCATCATACGATAATAATTCACCACCTGCTGTTGCGTCATCACCTGCAATCATCAATTTGTTATTATATACAGCCAAATCATATGGATATGTATACATATCTGTAACTGTAGCAATAGTATTTCCATCTAATTTACAAACGAAGTAATACCAATTATCCTCAACAGAATTATAAAATTCTTGAATCCAGTAGGCTGTCCCATTATAATCGTATAAATCCCCACTGACATACGATGAACTTGACATGTCATTCATGGTGAAATTAGTAGGAAACTGGTAAGTCGGTTTAACAATTTGTCCTGCCCCATTGATATATGCGATTCGCTCATCCCCGTTAGCGTCATCATATATGAAAACTAATTTGTCACCAATTTGTTTGATTTCATAGGGATATGAACTATTAGGTCCTTGTTCAATATCGAACATTATAGGTGTTTGGGCCATAACAGTCTGAGAACCAATAAATGCCGAGAACACA
>JBFHIN010000304.1:0-3043 GCA_041596415.1 Crocinitomicaceae bacterium
AGCTCGGATGCATTTAATTCCTTTTGAAGAATAACTCTTCCCAACGCATCAATTACTGCTAATTGTAATGCATCCTCAGTAGAGTTTTCCACCACAAAATTAAAGTTTCCGTTTGTGCTAGGAGTCGGGTAAGCACGGACTTCCATTTGAGGAATAATTTGGTTATTTTCTTCTTTAGGCGTTGTTTCTTGATGCATATCCAGTTTAAACACAGCAGAAGAAGTACTCACATTCAAACTATAGCACTTGGACGATGAAAATACTCCGTTGTATCCTATAACCCTTATGAAATAGGTTGCCACCGGTGCATTGTTATAGGTAATTACCTCTGTTGTTGTGCCCCCGTTTTCAGAAGAATACAATAATGTTCCTGCTGAATTATACAATCTTAAATCGTAATCCAACGGTAAGTTACTCAAGGTAACTTTGATGTTTTTCGCGGTAGAACTATTACTGAATTTAAACCAATCTTGATCAGTCGAAGTTCCGATCATTGCACTGATCGTTCCATTGGATGAAATAGCCTTAGCAGCCGTTCTTGAATTGTTACTTTCATAAACATCTGAACATGTAGGCGTTGCGCTGCTAGTCGTGAAGTTTGACCCAGACACAAAAGCACTTGACCCCGATGTGCAATTCGTTTTGACCTGCCAGTTATAGGTAGAAGATGCACTTAAATTGCTTAAAACATACGAATTTGAGGTCACAGTATAATTAGTCCAAATTGTAGCTGAAGATAATTTAACTTGAAGTGTGTAATTTGACGCACCACTCACAGCAGACCACGATAAAGTTGCCCCACTACTACTGATATTGTTAGCAGTAAGTGAAGTTGGTGTGCTACAAGTAGGGGTAGCATCTGAAAGTATCACAGAATAATCTTCAACTTCACCATACGTATAACTTTCACAAGGACCAGTAATTGAACCATCCTTCATGATAACACGCATTCTTGTTGTACCGCTTGTTGCAGAGTTTGGTATGGTAATACTTCCCGAAACCATTGAAGTTGTTCCCGCTGAAGTATATACCAATTCACCTGCATCATCAAAATCCATATCAGCATTCAGATCTATGTACACTTTGAAGTATTCTGTATATGTTGAAGACGCGAATCCCGGAGTTAGACTAATGGTATATGCCGTTCCTTTTGTCAGCCCTGTACTCAATGAAGTGAAGTTTCCATATCCGCCATTTCCAGCGGTGGTATTATTGATGGAACCAATTTTCACATTGGAAATCCACTCATATTGTGTATTAGCACCTGAGGCAGAACAATATTGCGGTGTTGCAGGTGCTCCTGATCCACAACCATTGGACGATTTTAAACTTTCACGGAACCCACCTGCCGCAAAAAGTGCTTGCATTCTGGCTTTCTGGCCATTTGTAAACATGTACATACATGCATCGTCAGTATAATCCATATAATTCATGGTCATTTCCGCACTTGTTCCACAAGAATTCGATTTTGGATACGAAGGGCATCCTGCATTACTTGTCTGATGCGTTGGTGTATCATTAACCAGGTCACTTCCGCAATTAGCATCTCCCCAAATATGTCTTAGGTTCAACCAATGACCCACTTCATGTGTTGCTGTTCTTCCTTTATTATATGGTGCTTGTGCTGTTCCGGTATTACCAAAAGCCGTATAGTTAACCACTACACCGTCTGTTGCCGCAGCCCCTCCCGGAAATTGTGCGTAACCCAGTAAGCCGCCCGTCAAGTTACATACCCAAAGATTCAAATATTTAGTCGTATTCCAAGCATCACTTCCGCCTTGAGCACTATATTTTACAGCATCATTAGAAGAAAATGAACTTACGGTAGTAGACTTACGAATAATTCCATTTGTTGCTGCACCCGTTGGCGTAACGGAGGCTAAACAAAAATTGATTTCGCAATCAGCAACACTAGCTTGAAAGATACTTGGTGTATTAGACCAATCACTGTTTAATTTTCTAAAATCTTTGTTCAAAATGTCAATCTGAGAAAGTATTTGTGCGTCTGAAATATTCTGTGAAGAAGTGTTATACACAACGTGAACTACAACAGGAATGTTAATAACAGCCTTTTGATCAGAAAATTCAGTTCGTGAAATAACTTTTTGAGTAAAAAGTTCGATTGCATTCAAATTAAGCTGATAATTAGGGTCTTCATGAAGCATACGCTCATGGTTCTCCATAGTATGACAAGTTCTTTGGGAAAATGAAACAAAAGTCACAAACAGGGCAAGAGCCCCAATGAAGATTTTTTTCATAGATGTGTTTTACAGTTTAAGCAAGGCGAATATAATTCATATTATCAATCAAAACATGTAAATATTCGACGACAACCCCTGCTTGATAATTTTTAACACATTTTATTTTATTTGTTAATTTAATTCAACCAATACCTCTAATCATATGAATTCCATCGTGTTGTGTCTCTTCCCTTAAAAAATCCACAATTCCACTGAAAAAGTTGGTTTCAAGGCCTCAATTAGAATTACTTTATGCTTGTTAGGACTATTCCGTTGAAAGGGAGAATTCGTTTCTGTTTTAATGAATGTTAGTCCAAATACAAAGGAAAATGGGCAAAATTAAAGACGAAATAAAGAAAGAAATACGTAACGAGGTTAAAGACATCATCTATGAGAAGGCTAAGCAGGAGGTGAAGGATCGTGTTGAAACCAAATATCGCTCTATAAGATCTAGGATTATCAATTTCTTGGGTTTGGCAGAGCCTCAAAGTGACAAAATATATAGGATATCTCAAGAAATCAAAAAAACGAAAAATCCTGTTTTGGATGATCAAGTTTTGGGTATAGTTGAGTTGTATACGTTGAATTTCGGTGAATCCTTAATTGAACTCTTTGGTTCGACCATGAGTCAGTCCAAAGATTCTAAAAAATCCTAATCTAATTATTATGGAATCAACTTTTGAAAAAATAAGGCATTCTTTTGGTAGTTTATTGCAAGGTTTAAACGATAGTTTCTTTGAGCTTATTCCTGGTCTTTTATTATTATTATTCATTATAGCTATAGCCATAATCATCGAATATGC
>JBFHIN010000305.1:0-3023 GCA_041596415.1 Crocinitomicaceae bacterium
ATCATCCGATAAAGACATTGTTAACTTATTTAATGGTTTACTTTCTGCACCTACAAATGTTCAGGATCAATTTGTAAATCAGTTTGGCGATACTAAAGACGTTAAAAATGGTATTCAGTATGCATGGCATGCGATCGGAGGCTTCGAATACGATCTTGGAAAGAATATTTCCATCAACGTTGAAGGTTATTACAAGTATTTCTCGCAGTTAAGTAACATCAACCAGAATAAGCTTTACGATGATGTATCTCAGTTCTCACAAATTGATGATGTATTCAAAAAAGATTTTATAATTGAGGATGGCGTTTCCTACGGACTCGACTTTTTGATCAAATATTCGAAAGGACGTATGTTTTTATGGGGAGTTTATTCTTATGGAAAATCAACCCGTTGGGATGGATTTGCAGAATATTTCCCAGTGTTTGACAGAAGACATAACGTAAACTTGGTTGGGACTTATCTCTTTGGAAAAAACAAGGACATTGAATTGAGTGTTCGTTGGAATCTTGGTTCCGGGTTACCATTTACACCAACAGCCGGATATTATCAAGGTGAGAACTTCTCATCAGGTGTTACGACAGACTACACCACTTCGAATCCACCAACTGTTACCACTTTGTTGGGTGATTTCAACAGTAAGCGTTTACCTTACTACCATCGTTTAGATATTACGGCTAAAAAGCAATTCAATTTCAAAAACAAGGACGTTTTAGAAGTGATTGCGAGTATAACTAACGTGTATGACCGTAACAATATATTCTACGTTAATCGTGTAACCGGAGAGCAGATTTATCAGTTCCCTGTTTTACCAAGTATGGGAATCAGCTATAAGTTTTAAAAAAAAAGAGTCCGAATAATTTCGGACTCTTTTTTTTTTAATTGCTCCACGCTTCAAAGCCTTTCTTTTGAGGCCCATTCGGATCAGCGATCTTCTTTATTTTATATTCGTTGTAAAACGTTCTGTTCACTTCTGGCAACCTAAAGGAAAGTAATCTTCCCGCTCTTGTCACATGCAGAGACTTTTCGTCATCGTCAAAATAGTTCAACCATTTGTCTAGCTCTCCACTACACATCACATCATTGACGGCAATGATTTCATCTCCAATACTTAATCCGGCAATGTCCGCGGGTGAACCCGGGAAAATTGCACTGATGGTGAAATTCGAATTATTTGGTACTACCTTAATGCCGATTCTGGCTGACGAATAGCTTTTCGAAGCCTCGTGATGTAACGCTAGACCTATATACTCAAATGCTTCCGTTAAAATCTCTTCATACGGATTTGTACCGTGAATGAATTTTTCAAAAAGCCAAGAGAAATCCTGACCTGAAATATTCATTAACTCCTGGCGGAAATCATCCTCACTCACCCCCTTTCCTTTCAGCGCAAAGTTGAAATACAAACGTTTCATTACTTCATCGAGTCCATACTTATTCTTAGTGCTTTCCAATAATTTCACGTCCATTACAAATGCCAACAGACAACCTTCCGTGTAAATGGATACTTTTCTGGCAGGAGCACCCGGTACATACCCATCAAGCCAAGTATCAAATGAAGAATCTGAAACGGAATAGTTGAAACGACCATGGTTATCAAAGTGCTTTTGCAGTTGCTTGTTCATTTCGTCGAAATACTGCTCCAAATTGAATACCTTGCTTTTCAATAAAAATAAGTCACCCAAGTAGGTGGTGATGCCCTCACAAATAAATCCTAACCTTGAATAGTTCTCCTTACTGAAATCGTACGGAAACATTTCTATCGGACGGATCGCTTTCACGTTCCAAGTATGATAAAGTTCATGAGACGAAACACCAAGAAGTTCCTTGTACAAACTGTCAAAGACTTCATAGCTAGGACCAAGCGTAATAACCGTAGATCTACTGTGTTCAACACCGTGATATGCCTTATAAGGTAAAATTTGAAATATGAAATGGTATTCTTTTACCGGAAACTCGGAGAACTTCTCTATTTGCTTATCTGTAAAGGCGCTAAAATCCTTTAATAAACGCTCCCAATCAGGTTTTACCGGACCATTGAACCAAATGTGAAAAATGGTTTCATTACTTGTGTAACTCGCACTTTGTAGGTGTTTGGAACAGACAAACGGGGAATCAGCAAGCTCATCGAAGCTTTTGCCTGAAAGCGTGCTATCCTTAAATCTTAAAGAACTCGCCACTGTCCAATGCTCAGGAATTTTCAGTAAAAGTTCAAAATCATCTTCTTTTTGTTCATCCGTATATACCAAACAATTTACAGGATTTACATACAATTGATCAGCCGATAGAAAGGTTGATCCAGCATTCAATTCAGCGGCATAATAGTAGTATTCGACCTTTACCATTGCACTACCTTTGGTATCAATAGACCATGTATTTTTATCCAGTTTTATCGGAGTTAGTCGCTCATTCTTATCAGAAAAAGCTTTGAAACCTTTAATATTCTTAGCAAAATTCCCCAATTCGTATCTTCCAGGGCGCCAAGCCGGTATACGAACGATCAAAGTTTCTGAATTCGCCTTAAAATTTACTTTTATACCAATGTATTGTTGATTTGGATGATCTATTGAAAGTGAATAGTTAACCATAATTACTGAGCTTTACTTATTATTTTGGCAGGCAAAAAATGTTATCGTGCATGGGAAGATCAGCGTTAGATTTCACTTCCAATAAGACCGATTTTCGTTCTTTACCTCCTTTAAGTTTATAGAATCGATATAAATTTAGTTCTTTCAGGTATTCCATCAAGTCCATAGTAATATTTCTATCTACATGTCTTTCTTGAGAAATTTCAATGATCAATATTGGTTTGGATCGTAAAATCGTACTTTCAGCACCTTTAAGTACCTCCAATTCAAATCCCTCCACATCGATCTTTATCATCGACGGCAACACATCCTCTGAAACAACATCATCCAAGGGGTATACTTCAATTTCTTGTGCCTGAGAACTAGATGCGATCAGAGAGGCTCCACCTCTATTATCTGTAGAATTATAAATGTAGCTTTGGCTACGTGTACTTCCCA
>JBFHIN010000306.1:0-3019 GCA_041596415.1 Crocinitomicaceae bacterium
GATAGTTCTCAATGCGAGCAAGGACGTAATTTTACCAATAAAGTATGGAATGCGTATCGTTTAGTTAGCTCTTGGGAAGTTAGAGAGATGGACCAGCCAAAAGCTTCGCAAGTTGCCATCGAGTGGTTCGAAGCAAAGGTTCAACAACAATTGGAGGAGATTAACGACCTATTCGATAAGTTCCGTATTTCTGAGGCATTGATGGCCATCTACAAGTTGATCTGGGATGATTTCTGTTCTTGGTATCTTGAAATGATCAAACCTGGCTATGAGCAACCGATCGATCGTGTGACTTTGGAAAAAACGAAGGATTTCTTTGAGGTACTGTTGAAACTGGTGCATCCATTTACGCCTTTCGTTTCGGAAGAGTTGTGGCATTTGATCAGAGAACGCGCAGAAGGTGAAGATATTATTGTTTCGCAATGGCCAACGGTTAATTCATATAATGAAGAGGTGCTAAGGGAGTTCAGCTACGCTGAAGAAGTTATTACGAATATCCGTAACATCAGAAAGCAAAATAATATTGCGAATAAGGTGAAAATGGAGCTTTATGTGAAGAAAAATGGTCCGTTGACAACTTCATTTGATGCCGTGATCGTTAAAATGGGTAATTTGTCCCAATTGGAATATTCAGAGGAGAAGATCAGCAATGCCAATTCATTCCTGGTAGCATCAAACGAGTATTACATTCCGTTTGGAGATAGCGTTGATGTTGAAGCAGAAAAGAAAAAAATCATCGAGGAACTGGACTACACAAAGGGCTTCTTACAAAGTGTACAACGTAAATTGAGTAACGAAAAGTTCGTGAGCAGTGCACCGGAACAGGTAGTTACCATCGAACGTAAAAAGCAAGAGGACGCGATGAATAAGATCTCAATTCTCGAAGAGAAATTGGCAGCCATGAATTAAACGTTGTTCGTATAGAAATAAAAAAGGTGGATTTTCAACAATCCACCTTTTTTTATTGATAAAGTAAATCTTTAATGCTGCTCTTAGAAACGTAGTGGTAATTTGGTTTGGCTTTTTCAAACACCATTTTTGCCCATTTTTTATTTCCTTCCGTTTCGCACAATGCTTCATAGATCGGCATCAGGTATTTTCTGCGACCAATCTTTGACAGGAATTTCTCCACATTAGGCATGATGTCCTTGTAATTGCTTCTAATTCCAATGACGTACCACTCGGTCATGATCTCAGTATTTCCCCAATTTTTAAAATTGAGATTTTCATCCAGACGAGTCATTAATGCCGGATCTAATGTTTGTGGTAAACAACGAATGAATTGTTGCCATTCTTGAGCAATGTACGTATCTCTGGTAAGTTTTTTGACCACCTTTTTCTTCTTACGTTTACCCTTCACTTTGACGTAGGAGATTTGAGGCGCAAAGATATCCTCACCTTTAGCAAAACGCTCTGCCAATTGATTTACTTGCTCAAATCTTGGGGAAACAATCTTGACACAATTTTCAGGTAAACCTTGTTGATAGATCCATTCATCCGTATTGAATGTAATCTTATTGGGCTTAAGTAAATTCTTGTTGAGGTATTCAACGAATGTTTCAGTATCTACTGTTTTAAAGGCAAAGGTTTTGAAGTAATTAGTTAAAAACTGATCGAATTTTTTACGCCCTACAGCCTTCTCCAGTGTTTTCAGAAAAAAAGCACCTTTAACATAGGCAATATCGGTCATGCCATCATCAGGATTTCTTCCTGTTAATGCTAATTTTAATTTTGTGTCCTCTGGATGTTTACCATTGTTTATAGTTTGTATTTCTTGCTGTAATTCTTCAAACTCGATCAAAGCCAACATATCGGCAGTTTCCTGACCATAAATGGCTTCCATGATCCTGTTTTCAATGTATACCGTAAATCCTTCATTCAGCCAGAAGTCATTCCACGATTTGTTCGTTACCAGATTTCCTGACCAGGAGTGCGCTAATTCGTGCGCAACGACAGAAACTAAACTTCTGTCGCCGGCAATGATCGTAGGATTTAAAAATGTCAATCGAGGATTTTCCATTCCTCCAAATGGGAAAGAGTAGGGAAGAACAATAAGATCGTATTGCTCCCAAAGGTAGGTGCCGTACAATTTCTCTGCGGTACGAATCATTTTAGGAAGATCCACAAATTCGTAGGCACTTGCACGAATCTGTTCCGGCTCCGAATAAACGCCACAGTTCGATCCTAATTTCTTATACGTGAGGTTTCCGACAGCCAATGCGATTAAATAACAAGGAATCGGCTGCTTCATTTCAAAATTGTAGATACCCTCTTCGTTTTTTTCTGTCGGATTTTTTGCCGACATCACAGCCATCAAGTTATTTGGAACTTTTACTGTGGCCGAGTAGGTAATTCTGTTGGCCGGAGAATCTTGAATTGGGATCCAGCTGCGAGTAAGTATGGCCTGACCTTGCGTATACATGTAAGGCAACTCTTTTCCACTTGTTAATTCAGGATCAAGCCAATCGATCGCCTCCGTTTTATCCGTTGTTTTGTAATAGATATTAATAAACTTGGTGTTCGGTTTTATTTTTACCAATAAAGGCTGACCAAGGATCGAATCTTTGTCCCATTGACCGATCATGAAATCTGTTTCTTTTTCATGTTGCTGTCCTAGGGTTACTTTTTGAATTTCTAATCCCTTAATATCAAATATCGCTGTGTCAACACCGGAATTGATCATTTCATGTCTGGCAACACCATAAATGGTTTTGTTGTCGAAGTTGACATCCAGATCTAAGTGAACGTGCTTTGTACGAACTTGATTCAGATCGGCATACGTATGGTTATCCGGAACAGATTCGGCTAACACTTGAGTAGGACTAATATTTTTTGTTGTTTTAGTCTCGCAAGAAATTAGGGCCGTGCAGAATACTGCTAGAGACAGAAAAAGTTTAAAGTACTGCATTCAAAATAAAGATTGGAGGAC
Source organism: Crocinitomicaceae bacterium (assembly GCA_041596415.1). GTDB lineage: Bacteria > Bacteroidota > Bacteroidia > Flavobacteriales_D > Crocinitomicaceae > M0103. The sequence goes on from JBFHIN010000306.1 coordinate 2,930, forward strand.
AAAAATAAAATTTTATTCCATTTATGTCCTTTTTTAGATGCTTTCAGGGCTATTTTCTTGTTTACTCAGAAAACGAATTACCTCAGCGGC
>JBFHIN010000307.1:0-3007 GCA_041596415.1 Crocinitomicaceae bacterium
ACCATTCCGCTCATTGTAGGAGTCAACACAATTTGATACTTGTTTGCGATGGCCATCAACGTACTGGCATAATCCACGCTATTATCTCCTCTGGCAATGATTAACGTTCCCGGATTGAACTTCTTGTCCTTTAAGGTAAACTTAAATTCAGCGTAACGCACTTTTATGCCTTGTTGCAAGAGGTCTGCTAAAAACTGAGCGTCAATCATACTATTCCATTCCACAATATATGCATATGCCCCTTCAAGAATGGAGTTATTAATCTTTTCTGGGGCTCTCTTGGTTCCTTTAACAAGAGTTTTAGACGCCAACGCCTCCACACCATATGCATAAGGTAAGGACCATGCTGTGATGTCGTATGTTAGCGAGTCGCTCAGTTTTGTTTTCGGTTCAAACAATACATTCACAAGTGTTCCTTTTTTTTGATCCGTGGAAACAATCAAGTGATTCGATGTGGCAGTGATGGTGCCATTTCCATTTTTATTAAAATCGAATCCTTTAACTTGTTGGCCGTTTCCGTAGCTATATTCGATCTGATGTGCGTCAAGCAATTGAGTCAAGAGTCGGATCTTCTCAGAATTTCCACCAATCACATAAGAATTGTAGTTGAACTGTTTGATCTCACAGAATTTCTTGAATTCATCGATCAACATTTTATAATGCTGAGAACATGCTTCAACTGTAGCAATTCCCGAAGTATTATGATGTTCAATTCGATCCTTTAATTTAAGTTCAGCACCTTCTCGGTTGATAACAGAAAGTCCACCTTGAGTACTTCCTCCTTGTTCATAGGTCATTCCGATAGCACCGTTATAAGTGGGGTAGGTGTCACCGTAACTCGGATAAAGTAGATCGAAGATCTCTTTGGTAAAATAGAACCAACCTTCCTTGTCAAAATATTTAGCGTTGTTTTTTCCCACCTGTGACTGAAAATCACGCTGCCAGTTAGTGATCACTTCATGAAATGGCTCAGCTGCAGGAGCGAAGTAATAGGGATTATTGATGCCTTGTTCATGGAAATCGACATGAACGTGAGGCAACCATTGGTTATAAACAGAAATGCGTTGTTGCGTTTCCTTTTGCGTTAACCAAGCCCAATCTCTGTTAAGATCAAACAAATAGTGGTTGGGTCTTCCTCCTGGCCATGGTTCTTGGTGTTCAATAGTGCCTAGGTCCGAATTGGGTTTTTTATTTTTTTGCTGATTATACCAGTTTACGTAGCGATCCCTTCCGTCCGGATTAATGCACGGATCAAGGATAACTACTGTGTTCTTAAGTAGATCAGATCTTTTGGTGATAAGATCATAAGCTGTTTGCATAGCGGCCTCTGTACCGGAGCTTTCATTACCATGAACGTTGTAACTTAACCAAACTACGGCAACGGTTTCCTTACCATTTAGGTCAGCATGCGATTTACGAATGGATTCCAAATTGGAAATATTCTCTTCTGAAGAAATGTAAACAAGAAATAGGGACCTGTTCTCTTCGGTTTTTCCATATTCCTGAAGCTTAACATTTTTTTCTGCCGCCTTTTCCAGTTCCTTGAAATAGTCATGTACCTGATGATGGCGCGAAAAATAGGATCCAAGCGGATAACCTAAAAATTCTGAGGGAGATTTCAACTGTTGTCCGTCAACAGGAAGAATAATGGCAAGCATTACGATAAGACCCAATACAATTTTCATAGGAACTGTTAGAATATGAAAGCCAAATCTAACTAATCTTTCTCAAATTTTAAACGATTCCTTTTGTTCTTAGAAAATCATCGAGCGATTCAATGTCTGCGTAGAGAACATCACGTGCCTTGCTTCCTTGGAAAGAGCCAATGATTCCCATGCCTTCCAATTGGTCGACGATCCTACCGGCTCTATTGTATCCGAGTTTTAATTTTCGTTGTAACAAACTAGCAGAACCTTGTTGATTGATCACCACAATACGCGCTGCGTCGGCAAACACAGGATCGATCTCATTCATGTCTATATCTCTACCGCTTTCTTCTCCTTCTCCGACGTATTCCGGAAGGATGAGCGCTTCAGGGTATGCACGCTGATCACCAATAAAACTACAGATCGCTTCAACTTCAGGGGTGTCCACAAATCCACATTGTAGACGTTTAAGATCTGATCCTGTAGAAATAAGCATATCACCACGACCGATCAACTGATCTGCTCCCGACGCATCTAGGATAGTTCTTGAATCAATTTTTGATAAAACACGGAATGCAATTCGAGCAGGGAAGTTAGCTTTGATCATACCGGTAATTACATTCACCGATGGACGCTGCGTAGCAACGATCAAGTGAATTCCGATGGCGCGTGCCAGCTGTGCAATCCTTGCAATAGGGTGTTCCACCTCTTTACCGGCCGTCATGATCAGGTCAGCGAACTCATCAATCAATACGATGATATAAGGCAAGTAACGGTGACCATTTTCCGGATTTAATCGGCGTGCGATGAATTTTGTATTGTATTCCTTGATGGTTCTGACCTGTGCGTTTTTCAAGAGTTCATAACGCTCGTCCATTTCAATACAAAGTGAATTAAGTGTATTGACAACTTTAGAAGTGTCGGTGATGATCGCATCTTCTTCTCCGGGAAGTTTAGCCAGGAAGTGACGTTCGATCTTGTTATACAAGGTTAATTCCACCTTTTTCGGGTCGACAAGTACAAATTTCACCTGAGCCGGATGTTTCTTGTAAAGAATAGAGATCAGAATGGCATTCAATCCAACCGATTTACCCTGACCTGTGGCACCCGCCACAAGTAGGTGAGGCATTTTGGTGAGATCGAAGGTAAACGTTTCGTTGGTGATGGTTTTACCCATAACAATAGGTAGCTCAGCGTCAGAATTCTGGAATTTTTCGGAAGCGATCAACGAGCGCATGCTTACCATCTCCGGATTAGAGTTGGGAACTTCTATTCCTATTGTTCCTTTTCCTGGTATTGGAGCGATAATACGGATTCCGAGAGCACTTAAGCTTAAGGCAATATCGTCTTCAAGGTTTTTG
>JBFHIN010000308.1:0-3005 GCA_041596415.1 Crocinitomicaceae bacterium
AAATGTTCTTTTGAACGCATTTACTTCTCTAGAGGAAATGATAAAGAGATCTACGAAGAAAGAAAGGCGCTTGGGAAAAATATCGTTCCTCAAATATTGAAGTCGGTAGATTACGACTTAAAGCATTCGGTTTTCTCCTTTATTCCTAATACAGCCGAAGTGTCATTCTACGGAATGATCAAAGGTCTTGAGGATTATTTAAACGAGTCAAAGTTTGAAGCCATCAAGAAATTAGGTAAAGATATTACCGAAGAGCAACTCAAGGAAATTCTCTTTCAGCGCGCAAGAATTGAAAAGATCGCCATCAAGGATGCCAAGTTACGCACATTCATTACACAGGATGATTCCCGTGATGACCTTGTGGCACACATATATGATATAACATACGGAAGCGTTCAACGCGGAAAAGATAATTTAGTGGTGATAGACGACTCCATTGTTCGCGGTACGACACTAAAACAAAGTATTTTACGCATTCTGGATCGCCTTGAACCAAAAAAGATCATCGTTGTTTCCTCTGCTCCGCAGATCAGATTCCCGGATTGTTATGGTATTGACATGGCGAAAATGGGAGACTTTATCGCTTTTGAAGCGGCCATTACACTACTGAAAGAAAAAGGAATGGGCTACGTTATTGAAGAAGTATATCGAAAATGTAAAGAGCAGGAAATGCTTCCAAAAGAACAGATTAAGAATTACGTTCAAGAGATCTATACTTCATTCTCAGACGATGAAATTTCCATGAAAATCGCCGAATTACTAACTCCGGTGAATATCAACGCGAAAGTGGAAATCATCTACCAAACCGTTGAAAATCTTCATAAATCTTGTCCGAACAACTTGGGAGACTGGTATTTTACAGGAAATTACCCAACACCAGGAGGAAACAAGGTAGTGAACAGAGCTTTCATTAACTGGATGGAAGGTAAAAACGAACGAGCCTACTAAACCCTCCCTGATGAAGAGGCAAACGGCAATAATTTTTTATGTTCTAGGAATTTATGTGGTTCTGCAATTTGCCTGGTGGGGATACCATTTGATCGAGCTTACGGAAGAACTTAAGACAGAAGATACCGTAGTTTCAAAGCGCACACTTATGATCCTCAGTGAAGGATTAGTGTTTTTTGTTATTTTGCTTTTCGGACTGTGGAAGATCCGCTCGTCAATCATCAAAGACCTGAAGTTATCTCAACGTCAAACCAATTTCTTGCTTTCGGTGACACATGAGCTTAAAACACCGATTGCCGCTAACAAACTATATCTTCAAACCATTCAAAAAAGGTCATTGAGTGAAGAGCAACAAAAAGATCTCATCGCAAAAGCCATACAAGAAAACGAACGATTGGAGCTGATCATCAACAACATTTTAAGTGCGTCACAATTAGAAAACAATGCACTTAATCCGCACAAAACGTCAACCAATCTGAATGAATTATTCGATAGTTGTATTGAGCGATTTCATAGGAGGTATCAAAACAATTTCATTGTTAAAGAATTCCATACTAATCCCACTGTCTTTCCAGTCGACGTTTTCTTTGTTGAAACGATTCTGGATAATTTGATCGAAAATGCCATCAAATATGCCGGAATTGAACATTCCATAACACTTTATTTAGATAAAAAAGAAGGTCAATGCGTTTTTGGCGTCAAAGATGAGGGACCGGGCATTTCAATACAAGAACAAAAATCGATTTTTTCCAAATTCTACCGGGTTGGCAACGAAGAAACAAGAGCCCAAAAAGGATCAGGTTTGGGCCTGTTCATCGTTTCGGAGCTGGTCAAAACACACGGCGGTAAAATTCGTTATAAAGATAACAACCCGAAAGGAGCAAATTTTGAAGTAACATTTGTAGCATGACAAAACACTTAGGCTTAATCATTTTGGACGGATGGGGCATTGGCGATCACACAGAATCCGATGCGATTCATACCGCCAACACACCTTTCATGGATCAGTTGCTTAAAAGCTATCCGAATGCACGCTTAAAAACAAGCGGTGAAGATGTTGGTTTACCGGAAGGACAAATGGGGAATTCTGAGGTTGGTCACATGAACATTGGCGCTGGCAGGATCGTCTATCAGGAGCTGACCAGAATCAACAAATCTATTCGCGATGGAGACTTTTTCGACAATAAAGTTCTCCTAAAGGCATTGAATCTGGCAAAAACCGGTAGTAAAAAATTACATTTGATCGGATTGGTATCAAAGGGTGGCGTACACAGTTCACAGGAACATTTATACGCATTGACCAAAATGGCTCATGATTACGGTTTATCTGATGTTTATATTCATGCCTTCACTGATGGGCGCGACTGTGATCCAAAAAGTGCTATTACATTTATTGGTGAACTGGAAGAACAATTAAAAAAGACTACAGGTCAAATTGCCAGCGTTGTCGGTCGCTATTACGCCATGGATCGTGATAATCGCTGGGAAAGAATAAAAAAAGCATATGATCTGTTGGTCAATGGATCGGGCAATATGTTCAATTCAGCACATGAGGCCATTTTATCTTCGTATAATAATGGCATCACCGACGAATTTATCGAGCCTGCTGTCATCGAAAAGAATGGAAAACCCTTGGCAACGATTGAAAGTGGTGATGTGGTCATCTGTTTCAATTTCCGCACCGACAGACCTCGTGAAATATCTACAGCATTAACACAAAAGGATTTTCATGAATACAACATGCATAAATTAGACATCCACTATTTCACGATGACTAATTATGATGCGACCTTTGAAAATGTGGAAGTCATTTTTGAAAAAGACAATCTACATAATACCTTAGGTGAGGTCATTTCCGACGCTGGATTATCACAAGTTAGAATTGCTGAAACAGAAAAATATCCGCATGTTACCTTCTTTTTTAGTGGTGGCAGGGAACAAGTGTTTGAGCATGAGGATCGTATTCTGGTGAATTCTCCTAAAGTAGCGACGTATGACCTGCAGCCGGAAATGAGCGCTTATGAAGTGCGTGATAAGATCATGGAATTCATGAAAAG
>JBFHIN010000309.1:0-3005 GCA_041596415.1 Crocinitomicaceae bacterium
CCGTATCGAATACCAATTCATCAATCCTAATGTAGGGTCTGAAGGAGAACAGCAAGCGCTTTTCGAATCGTTGTACGCCAAAGGAAAAGGGATCATCCCGATGGATGTTGTGTACATGAAAGATGGTTCACAAAGTCAACTTTTACTTTGGCCCGGTGCCGTGATCGATTATGGCGGATCAACTGTTCAGAACATTCAGTTCTTACCGGGAACTCCTCCGGGAAAACCGTACAGCCTGAACGGAATGACCGACTTGATCGAAAACTCTATCAACAACCTGGAATACATGCTCATTTCATCCTTGAGAAGAGCCACACAAAAAACAAAACCTCGTATCGGGTTTTTACAGGGACACGGAGAGTTATCGTTCCAGGAAACGCAGCGCGCAAGAGCATTGATCGCTCCGTATTTCTCATTGGCAGATGTTCAGATCAACGATTCCTTGGGAGCCTTAGATAATATGGATGGTTTGATCATCGCGCGACCAAGAAATACTTTCTCGGATAAAGAACTTTACATCATTGATCAGTTTGTTATGCGAGGTGGACGCTTGATGTGTTTTATGGACGCCTTGTATGTCAATGAAGATACGCTGAATAGAAACGGAATGGTGCACACCACTCGTATTGAAACAGGACTTGAGCGCATGCTTTTTGATTACGGGTTAAAGCTGAATGATAACTTGGTGGTGGATGTGCGATGTGCTCCAAAACCTGTTCCTTTCGCCAAACAGAGTATGATCCCATGGTTCTTCCATGTTTTGGCAACACCTACTAAACATCCTATTTCACGTAACCTCGAACCTGTATCGCTAAAATATGTCAGCGAGGTGCAATTTGTCGGTAATTCTGAAAATGCGGCAACACCGATTCTAACGAGCTCTTCGAATTCAAACGTTACAGGTCTTGCTCCAATGGTGAGTTTGGGTATGCCATTGAATTACGGTAAAAATCCGGAGCTGATCGCCAATCCAACCGACGAGATCAATAAAAGATGTTTGGCCGGTCTGGTAGAAGGCAAGTTCCGTTCGCATTTTAAGAATAGGATCGTTGACGAATTTGCTAAAAATCCAATTGCAAAATACAAAGAAGAAGGTGTTAAGGAAGGAAAAGTATTCTTGATCGGAAACGGAAGATTTATCCGCAATGAGTATGATTCCATGCCGGCAAAAAACGGTGAAGGATACATGTACCGTCCGAAAGAATTCAATAACTTGAGAATGGACCAGGATTTGGCACAAATAGGAATTCCTATCTACTTCGGGAATCAGGAATTTTTCCAGAATCTTGTTGACTATATGTTGGGCGACAATTCAGTGTTAGACATTCGTAGTCGTCAGATCGATATTCACGCTATAGACAAAGAGAAAGTTGCCGCAGATGCAGATTTCTATAAATTGATCAATTTACTATTGCCGGTCGCCCTCGTGTTGATCTTCGCATTTATTATGAGTTACATTCGCAAACGCAAATATATCCGAACGTAATATGAAAAAAATTATTCTTTTGGTTCTTTCCATCGGGGTTATAGGTCTTCTGGCCTGGTACGCAACAAAATTGATGGATACAGCTGGTAAATCAGATAAAGAATTGATCGAGTTTGCTGTTGACGACACTACTACTGTAGACAAAATCATCATCACCGATCCGTTTTCTAATAAAATTGAATTAGTGAAACAGGAAACTGATTGGGTGAATGCCAATGGTGAGTGCATCCAGCAATCTAACGTTCATTTCATTCTAGATGCACTGAAAAACATTGAGTTTAAAGGATATCTTCCTGAAAATTCGCACAAACAATACACAAAACTCATGTCGTCACAACACACGAAAGTTGAGATCTTTCAAAATGGCGAATGGATGAAGACATGGTATCTTGGTCCGGCGGCACAAGATCATTATGGCCAAATCATGTTGCTTGACTCCGATGAATTCGGTAAAAGTGATAAACCTGTACTCATGAAGATCAAAGGATTGAACGGTATCATCGAACCGCGCTTTTTCGCCGACCCAAAAAAATGGATGTGTACGAATATTTTTGCCGTTCCGATATCAAAGATCTCTAAAGTAGATGTTAAATATTACGACGATCCGGTGTTGAGTTTTTCCGTTACAAAAAAAGGAAATGCAATGAATGTATATCAGCAAGGTAAACCGCTTCAAGGCGTTGATACGGCCATGATCTTCCGTTATTTACAGAACTATAAAAAGATTCACTTCGATCTTGCCAACTACGAGTTAAATGAAAAACAAGTGGACAGCATGAAGCGTACTACACCATTTGCCGTGCTCACGTTAACCGAAACTTCAGGTAAACAAACGAAGTTGCGCATGTTTAGAATCAAATCCGAAGATCATCAAGTAAATGAATTCGGAGATGTTGTGAGTATGGACATGAACAAATTCTGGTGTGAACTGCCGAATGGACAAATGGTTAAATGTCAGTATTTCGTTTTCAACCCACTTATCCTAGGACATATTTATTTCCCGCTTGATCTTAAAAACAGAAAGGTTGTTCAATAAGAAAAATATTGACCAGACCTTCAACTGTTAATAAATAAGTAATAAAATTGTTTGCGCAATTAACGCATTCTGCTTATGCTTTTATAGTTTTGAGGTAAATTTTGCACAATGAATTTCATAATATCAAGTAGCACACTTTTAAAACACCTGCAGAGTATTTCAGGTGTATTAAGCACGAGCAACACACTACCTATCTTGGATAATTTCCTTTTCGAAATTGCCGATGGTCAGCTAGTGGCTTCTGCCTCAGATCTTGAGACAACCATGCGCACATCGCTTGTAGTTGAAACTAAAGACAGCGGAAAAATTGCAGTGCCAGCCAAGTTATTACTTGATGTACTTAAAAATTTACCGGAGCAGCCGTGTACATTTTTAATCGACAACAAAACGTTTTCTATTGAGATCGCTTACGACAACGGTAAGTCAAAAATGGTTGGATTTAACGGTGAAGATTTCCCTAGAACACCTGGAATTGAAAACAGC
>JBFHIN010000310.1:0-3003 GCA_041596415.1 Crocinitomicaceae bacterium
AGTGAATCTAGATTGACAACTGTGAAAACGCGAGTTATTGGTAACAATCAACAATTGCTTAGAATCGATTCTGAACAAACTTCACCGTTGAATGTGATAGACGAAGACAATTTGATTGACAGGGTTTTGTCTCTTATCGAACTGGGAACAGATGGGATCATTTTTGAAGATTACAATAAAGGTGTGTTGACGCCAAGAGTGATCGAAACAATTATTGACGAGGCTAACAAATTGGGAATTGTAACTGCAGTAGATCCCAAAAAAGATAATTTTCTTCACTATCGCAACGTGACTCTTTTTAAACCAAATCTAAAAGAGTTGAAGGAGGGTCTGCACGTTGATTTTTCTTTTGAAAAGGAAAAAGATAAATTCGAAAATGCGGTGGCATTGATGGAAGAGCATCTAAACAACAAGATATCATTTGTAACGCTTTCTGAACACGGTGTGTTTATTAAAAATTCGGACGCCAAACATTACGCTCAAGCTCACCCAAGAAATATAGCAGATGTGAGTGGAGCCGGGGATACGGTAATTTCCATTGCTACACTTTGTTTAGTAGCAGGATTTCCACTGGAAATAATCGCAGAAATTTCAAATATAGCTGGTGGGCTGGTATGTGAGAAAAGTGGGGTGGTCTCTATCAACAAAGATCAATTGATGGAGGAGGCGAGAGAATTGCTAGATATATAGATCAATATCGATCGAACAAGAAAAGCTTAAGTTCATAAAATGTCGGAACAAAAAATAGTAAAACCATACGGTACAGAGGAAAAATCGAAAAAGGAAGAAGTGGCAGAAATGTTCAATAATATTTCAAAGCGCTATGATTTCCTGAATCACTTTTTATCTCTTGGTATCGATAAAATCTGGAGGAGAAAAGCAATAGGCAAATTACGTCCCATTGCCCCAAAGAAAATTTTGGATATTGCTACGGGGACCGGTGATTTTGCAATTGCAGCTTTGAAACTGAATCCTGACAGTGTCATTGGTGTCGATATTTCTGAAGGAATGCTGAAAGTTGGGCGAGAGAAGATGAAAAAGAAAAAATTTGACAACAAAATTGAACTTTTTCTTGGAGATTCTGAGCATCTCCCATTTGATGATAGTTCTTTTGATGCCATTACAGTAGGTTTTGGAGTTAGGAATTTCGAAGATCTTGAATTAGGACTATCGGAAATGTTAAGAGTATTGAGAAGTGGAGGAATGGCAGTAGTGCTGGAATTTTCAAAACCTAAGAAATTTCCCGTTAAGCAAGCATTCTCTTTTTATTCGAATTACTTGATACCATTCTTCGGTAAATATATTTCAAAAGACGAGAAGGCTTACACTTATTTGCCTGAGTCGGTGGCTGCATTTCCTGAAGGAATTGAATTCGAAAAAATTCTACTTAAACTAGGATATAAGAATGTAAGTTCATCGTTGGTTTCAGGTGGAATTGCAACCATTTATGTCGGACAAAAAGCGTAAGTTGAATTGTTAAATTGCAATTTTAATACCTTAAAGACGTTAACCCGAATATGCGTTTACAGCTGAGTATTTTTCTTATTCTATTTTCCTTTGCACTCAGTGCACAAATGGAAAAACCATGGAATTACCGCCGCTTTGATGAAAAGACGATTCATTTCGGATTTATGTTGGGGATAAATTCAGCAAATTTCAATTTGCATCCGGTAATGGACGCCTATGAGAAGTACGGTTTAAAATCTATCGTTGCAAGTTCACAACCCGGAGGTCAACTCGGTATCGTTAGCACGTTAAAACTTGGAACGCCCGTAGTACGCTTACGATTTTTACCTACGTTGTCTTTTCAGGAACGTGTAATTCAATACACATACGAAAATCCAGATCCATCAGTGGACAAAAATATCTTGAAGGATCAACGTGTAAATTCAACAAATCTGGATTTTCCACTAATGTTCCAATTCAGAACTTTGCGATACAATAATTTTGCATCGTACGTATTGTTAGGCGGACAATATTCCATAGATCTTCAATCTCAAGAAAATGCTTCTCAAAATTTCATCGATCCGTTTATAAAAATAAAAAAGAACGATTTTCAGGGACAAGTTGGAGGTGGTGTAGAGTTTTTTGCGCCGTACTTCAAGTTTGGCATTGAATTAAAATACTCTCATGGAATTTCTAATTCGCTTATTCAAGATTTGACACCAGTGTCTAAGCCAATCGACAAAATGTACAATCAAGTTTGGTGGCTATCATTCATTTTTGAAGGTTAATATGTCTGAAATTATTCAAATCCAATTAACGCCTGAACAAGCACTTGATCCTTTAGAAATTCGTAATGCTATAAGTGAGAGCTTGGGTCGTAGTAAAGATTCATTTCATTTCAGATGGAAAAAGAAAAGTATTGATGCACGGAAAAAACAGATTAAAATTAACGCGACGTTTGAGGTAGCTGACACTCATGAGGAGTTTAAGTCGGATGAAGTGCATTTTCAACCGAAAGACGTAACAGGGAAAAAGCAAGTTGCGATCATTGGAGCAGGCCCAGCCGGACTATTCGCCGCGTTGCGATGTTTGGAGGTAGGTTTAAAACCTATCGTTTTTGAAAGAGGAAAGGATGTGAGAGCAAGAAGAAGAGATCTTGCAACCTTGAACAAAGAATCTGTTGTGAATACAGAATCGAATTATTGTTTCGGTGAAGGTGGTGCTGGAACATATTCGGACGGAAAATTGTACACACGATCTAAAAAGCGCGGAGATATTGAACAGGCTATGAAGATGTTCGTTCATTTTGGCGCACCTGAAGAAATATTGATCGATGCACATCCCCATATTGGGACAAACAAATTACCGCAGATCATTGTTTCCATGCGAGAATGTATCCTTAATTATGGTGGCGAAGTGCATTTTAATTCCAAATTGACGGATCTGGCATTGGAAGGACAAGAAATAAAGCGAATTCAGATTAATGAAGAAAATTGGTTAGATTTTGATAATGTAATCCTGGCAACAGGTCACTCGGCAAGAGATATTTTTGAACTG
>JBFHIN010000311.1:0-2993 GCA_041596415.1 Crocinitomicaceae bacterium
AGCAAAAAATGTATCTTTTCTGTATGAGGCGGCCGTTGGTGGTTCCATTCCCATTCTTCGGAATCTGGAAGAGTATTACAATAACGATTCTTTAAGTTCTATCCAAGGTATCGTTAACGGGACAACCAATTATATCCTTACACAGTCCAACTACGCTGTGCCTTATGCAACCGCACTGAAAAAAGCGCAGGAATTAGGATTTGCAGAAGCGGATCCGACCTTGGATGTAGACGGATTTGATTCAAAATACAAATTGGTACTTCTGATCAAACACGCCTTTGGGATTAGTCTTGATCCGGAAAAGGTGCTCACCTATGGAATTCGCAATTTAAAACCTCAAGACGTTGCCTTTGCCAGTGAAAAAGGTTACCGTATCAAACTCTTCTCAAGAGCTGAGAAATTGGGTGAAAATGTTGTCGGATTTGTAGCGCCTCATTTTGTGGATCAAGAACATTTTGCATATGGTGTAGATAACGAGTTTAACGCAGTTGTGGTGGAGGCTTTGTTTTCTGACCGACAATTGTTCATAGGTAAAGGTGCAGGAAGTTATCCAACAGCCAGCGCAGTGCTTTCAGATGTTTCTGCTCTTCAATTCAATTATCAGTACGAATACCGCAAAACTGATGAGCATTCAATACTAAGCTTTACAGAAGATTTCTTCTTAAAGGTGTATGTAGGATCTCCTTTTATTGAAACGATCAATGAGCTGCCATTTTATCGTATCGATGAAGTGTATCAAAGTGAAAACTACAATTATCAGGTCGGTTGGGTAAAATTCTGTGAGATCGCTAAGTTCCCATTAAATAAGCGGTCAGATATTTCGCTGATCGTGCTGCCAGAAGCCTTTAAGGATGAAAATAATTTTGGAACGGTAACGGTAGAATCCCGTCAATTTGCTGTCGAATATTAACTGAAGAACTATGAATGAACCTTTAGCATGGTACATTGCCGGACCACTGATAGGTCTGCTCGTCCCGGCACTTTTGATGTTGCGAGAAAAACAGTTTGGCATTTCTTCCAGCTACCGATATTGGGCTAGTTTGATCAATGCTAGACTTGATTATTTGAATTACAAAAGAAAAAATGACCTATGGCAAGTACAGTTTGCCTTGGGGATTTTAATTGCTGGATTTCTCTACAGTGGATTTTTCACTCCTTTCCTTGATTCTGTAGTTGATCTTAAATCAAATGGGGAATTGATTGGCGTGTATGATTGGAAAAATAGTCCCCAATTTTTTATGGGTGGGGTTTTAATTGGATTTGGATCGCGCTACGCTAATGGATGTACTGCCGGTCATTGCATAATGGGAATGTCGCAGTTTTCATTAGCATCTATAGTGACAACCATTTGTTTTTTCATGGGTGGATTATTGGGTTCATATTTGCTCGTCCCTTATTTATTTTAATTATGAAAAAAATAGTGATTACAATTTTTCTAGGGTTCAGTTTAGGAATACTGTTGATCAAATCTCAGGCATTTTCATGGTATCGCATTCAGGAAATGTTCCATTTCAAATCGTTTCATATGTACGGACTTTTGTTCTCTGCAATTCTCACGGCTGCGGTCTCTTTAGTGCTCATTAAAAAGTTCAATATTAAATCAATGAACGGAAATGAAATTCGTGTAAAACCGAAAAAGATCGATTGGAGGTCGAATATTATTGGAGGATTGGTATTTGGACTCGGATGGTCTATTTCTGGGGCTTGTACTGCTCCTGTCTATATTCTTAGTGGCATGTTCGGTGTGGTTGGATTTATATTATTATTTGGGGCTATCTTAGGGACGCTACTGTATGCATTTTATCACCAAAAAAAACTTAATTCATGAAATTAGATTTGAAGAGAATAGAAGAACCTTTTGTAATGGAGTTAGTCAATGCTTCAGGAAATAATTGCTTGATTGATGCAAACCCTTCATTAGGCGGAAAAAACAAAGGATTTCGTCCAATGGAACTTTTGGCAGGATCCCTAGCAGCCTGTATTTCCATTGATGTGTTGAATATCTTGAGAAAACAACGGATTCCAACAGATAAGTACCAGGTTCAAATTGAGGCCGTAAGAAAAACAGCCGTTCCATCCCCCTTTGAATCGATACATTTACTTTTTCGATTGCAAGAAGGTATTGATAGAGAACGTTTGAAAAAGAACATCGAACTCACAATTGAAAAATATTGTTCCGTGGTGGCCACACTAAATGATGCCATCCAAATCACCTATACGATTGAACTTTTTGAAAACCGATAAAAATGGAAAAACAAACTCAAGCCATAAGATTACAAAACGCTCGCACAAGTCATAGCGAACATTCAGTCCCTCTGTACATGACCAGTAGTTATGTTTTTGAAGATGCAGAGGACATGCGTGCACAGTTTGCTGAAGAAAAGGCAGGAGAGATCTATTCCAGATACGCCAACCCAAATGTTCAAGAACTGATCGATAAAATGGCAGCGTTAGAAAATGCCGAAACCGGTTGGGCAACGGCCTCTGGTATGTCAGCCGTATTTTCCTTTTTTGGTGCGTTGTTGAATTCAGGTGATCACATCGTATCCGCACGGTCCGTTTTTGGATCGACCCATAAATTATTTACAGAGATTTTGCCGAAATGGGGGATTCGTACAAGCTATGTTGATTACGATGACTACGAAGGATTTGAACATGCCATACAAGCCAATACAAAGATCTTATATTTGGAAACTCCGAGTAATCCGGGGCTTGATATAATTGATCTTCAACGCATTGCTCGCATTACTAAACGAAAAGGAGTGCTTTTTGCTGTGGATAATTGTTTTGCTACGCCAATTTTGCAGCGACCTCTGGATTTCGGTGCAGATGTTTCCATTCACTCTGCTACCAAATATATTGATGGTCAGGGTCGTACGTTGGGAGGGCTGATTCTTTCTTCAACATCTATCATAGAAAAAGTAAAGGCCTTTGCACGCCATACAGGACCGTCATTGAGTCCTTTCAACGCATGGGTATTGTCGAAATCCTTG
>JBFHIN010000312.1:0-2947 GCA_041596415.1 Crocinitomicaceae bacterium
AAATACAAACCCTTCTAAAGGTCTGTATTCTAACCTGTTCCACATTCCAGGTAATGATTCAGGTTGCTCGCGGTAAATCTGAGTCATGTACTGAACATTGAAACGGAAAAAGTCGATCATCTCACAAGCAGCATCTATCTCGGCCTGAAAAACATTCTTTGACTGTGCCAACATTGTAGCGGCATTCATCTTATCACGGAAAGGCCCAGCAAGTAGATCTGCGGCTTTTAAAAATATGGATGCGCGATGCTCCCAAGGTAAATTCGCCCATGCTTCACGAGCATTTAAAGCAGCGTCAATAGCTTGTTGAACATGACTGGCATCACCTATATTAGCATAACCAATAACTTTTTTATGATCATGCGGAGGGGACAACTTATGCTTGTTTTCAGTAAAAACTTCTTGGCCTCCGATGTACATAGGTATATTAACCGGTTCTTGATTATATCTTCTTTTATATTCGTCTAGAAGGTTCTTGCTTTGAGATTCACCCTGAATGTAAGGCCTAACAGGTTCATTCACGGCTACAGGTACGTTAAATATTGCGTTTGACATACTAATTATTTTCTTGCAAAAGTAATCATTGTTGCTTATCCTTGCAATGAAATACTACAAATCATCAACCTACAATCTATTCGAATGACCTTAAGAATCTTTTCGCTTTTTTTAATTTTCATCATTTCCTTTGGTAATAATTGCCAGGCAAATCCGAACAAAAATCTATCTGAGAAGGAAATTGTTTTGATAGCCTCAAAGGCGTTAGATCAGCATAATATCTTGGTTAAAAATGATCTGGATTCTATGAAACGCCTTGCAATTGAAGTTATGACACTTGGGTTGGAAAGGGGGAATGATTACGCGATAAATGTGGGTAAGTTTACTTTGGGTAGTTATTTGGTGAGATCCGGTGAATTTGAAAAAGGAATTAAATACCTCATTGCTGCTGATAAGTATTTTGAAAAAGTTGAGAACTATATTGTAGAAACGCAAGTATTGAATGAAATAGGTAACGGATATCAGCTTTGGGGGAGATTGTTAGATGCAGAGAAATACTACTTAAAATCCTTAAAGGCTGGAAAGAAAACGGACGATCCTGGATGGCATATTATGGCTGAAGTAAATCTTGGAAAGGCCTATATAAATATGGGTAAATATGACAAGGCCTCAGCACTTCTCCAACATTTTAAGAATCAAGCACTGAAAATGAAAAAGTACGAGGCAGTTGCTAATGCTTATGCTTATTTAGGATTAAATGAAAATTTCAAAAATAACTTGGCATTATCAACAGAATATTACCAGAAGAGTGCTGATTATGGTTTCCGTTCTAAGGACAAATCTATGATCGCCAATGCCTATACGAATCTTGCCATCGTGCATTTTGAAAATGAAAACATGGAGAAATCTTTAGAATGTTTCAAGAAAGCATTGGATTTGAGGTTGGAAACAAATGACCCAAGACAAATTTCTGAAGCGTATTTTAATTTGGGTGGATATTTTATCGAACTTGGCAAGCACGATTTAGCCTTGGATTATTATCGTGAATGTATGGAATGGTCTCAGAAAAACAATTTGCTAAAAGAGCAAATGGAAGTAACATTTGCAATTGCTGAAGTCTACAAGTTGGAAAACAATTTTAAAAAGGCCTTGGATATAACGGAGCAGTATGCTTCATTACAAGAACGCTATTACAAAAAGATGGCTTTTGATCGATCAGAGGATGCCGGAAAACTTTCGTTTTTGGATAATCTTGAAACGGTTAAAAAAGCGGAGTCTCAAGAGGAAAGTTTGCGACAAATCATAGATAACAATCGCTACAAAAACATTGTGATTTACTTTGTTTTATCTGTATTTATTATTGCTATGCTCGTGTTGCTCTTTTATCGAAAAAAGATCAATTAAGACGAGCAGGATAAAATAAAGTAAATGTTGGAATATAAACCTGGAACACTGAGCCGTCAGTAAGGTTTTTAAACGTATAGAAACCTTTCATGAATCCAATTTCTGAAAGTAATTCACAACCACTGATATAGTCAAATTTCTGCCCAGGTTTCAAAATTGGTTGCTCACCAATAACACCATTTCCACTAACAAAATTAGGTTCATTCAGAGAATCGAAAATGTACCAGTCGCGTTGCATTAGCTGAACATTAAAATCGTTGAAGTTTTCTATTTTGATATGATAGTTAAAAAAGAACTGATTTTTCAAAACATTAGACAAATCTGATCTGAATCTGGTGTTCACTGTTATTTCAACACCTTTAGTAATGGCTGTATTCATAGTCAACTTAATATGAACTGCAAATTAGAATAATTATAAATAAAAAACAATTATTTTTTCTAACACTAAAATTGCTTTTAATAAAAGTAAATGAAACTTTAAATTTGGACTTTTATTGTTGATCGTACATTATAAATGGATAAATTTTATTTAGCCCCATTACAGAGTTATACTGATTTTCATTTTAGGAATGCTTTTCAGCAAGTTTTTGAAGGGGTAAGTCGATTTTATGCGCCATATCTAAAAATGGACTCAGTAGGTACAATTAAAGAATCTACTAAGCGCGACATATTGCCCAAAAATAATCCATTTGAACAGCCTATTCCTCAAGTTTTAGCCTGTTGTGCTGAAGATTTTCTTGTTATGGCTGATTTCATTTCAAGTCTCGGTTACACAGAAATAAATTGGAATTTGGGCTGTCCTTACCCCATGGTTGCAAAACGAGATCTAGGAGCGGGTATATTAAATAAACCAGATAAGATTTTAAGCATTTTAAATGATGTTCAGAAAAAAACATCCCTAAAAATTGGCATTAAGATGCGAATGGGTTATGAATCAACTGAAGATATTTTATCTGTTTTACCATGTTTAAATGATATTGAACTTACAGAGGTTATTGTACATGGGAGATACGCTAAACAACTATATAAGGGAGGTATAGATTTGGAG
>JBFHIN010000313.1:0-2926 GCA_041596415.1 Crocinitomicaceae bacterium
CTTATTGCAATACCCTTTGCAATTTTTTCTGCCGCGGGAATAAAAATATTCTTCGTTGGGAATTTTAAATACTCAAGATTAGATAATACATCGTCAATGCGGTATATGGCGTCGGCCTTACGATCCATTAAAAATGCACCGAAAAATCCGTTGTCATTCGATAGAAAATAATGTCCCTTAAAGATAAGTATCGAAGGAAATGACCCTTCCGATCCTCCGAAATTGATCATAGGTTCACTGTCAACACCAACAATATGGATCGTTCCCTCCGGAAATTCTTCAAAACAGGAATTTAGGTAGAAGGCTGCTTCAGAAACATCAAAGGGTTTTACTGAGTGGGAAACATCCACAACATTGACTTTGTTGATGCTGGAAAATATTGCTCCCTTAAGCGCTGCCACATAGTGATCGCGGGTCCCCATATCTGTTGTCAATGTTATTATTTGCATATCCAGTGAATAGCCTGTTTTCTTAAGGAATAATTTTCTAATTTTGGATCAAAAATAACGTAAATCGTCCATTTTCAAGTTAAACAATCGACATTTTATTCAGTTTGCAAGAGAAAAAATTAGAAATAAAGGGAATTAGTCCGGCAGAGTTTTTCGGGCCGAACAATGCTAACTTAAAACATCTTCGAAGTTATTACCCCAAACTTAAGATCGTTGCTCGAGGAAATCAGATCATTATAAGTGGTGACGACGAGTTGATGGATATTTTTGAAAAAAAGTTCAATCTTCTGATCGACCACCTGCACAAGTATAATGCACTGAACGAAAGCAATATTGATTATTTGGTTCAGTCGGATAATGATCAGGGAATTTCAAGTGATGATGGTTCTGAGACATTAGTGCATGGGAACGGAGGTACAAAAATCAAAGCTAGAACTGTCAACCAGAAAAAACTGGTTAAGGCGGTGAATGAAAACGATATGGTTTTTGCTGTTGGTCCTGCAGGAACGGGTAAGACGTACACGGCAGTTGCATTGGCAGTCCGTGCATTGAAAGCCAAGGAGGTGAAGCGAATCATTTTGACGCGTCCTGCGGTTGAAGCAGGTGAGAATCTTGGTTTTTTACCTGGCGATCTAAAAGAGAAACTGGATCCGTATTTAATGCCACTTTACGATGCTTTACGCGACATGATCCCGCCAGAAAAATTGGCAGACTATTTTGAGTTCGGTATCATCGAGATCGCTCCATTGGCATTTATGCGTGGTAGAACGCTCGATAAAGCATTCGTTATTTTGGATGAAGCGCAAAACTCAACGGCGATGCAAATGAAAATGTTTTTAACGCGTATGGGGATGACAGCGAAGTTTGTGATCACGGGTGATATGTCACAGGTGGATCTACCTAACCGTCAACGTTCCGGTTTATCATATGCGCTGGATGTACTAAAAGACGTGGAAGGAATTGAGATCGTTCGACTTGGTCAGCATGATGTCATTCGTCACCAATTGGTGAAGCGTATTATTGATGCTTTTGATAAAGTGGAAGCCCAGGAAAAATTAGAGAAAGAAGAAAGAAATAAAAGAAGGGATGAGCAGTCCGACAAAAAATAAAGAACAAGACATGGAAAAAGCGATTATTAGAACAGATTTTCAATTTCCGGGGCAAAAAGCGGTTTACAAAGGAAAGGTGAGGGATGTTTACACACTTGATAACGGTATATTGGTGATGGTGGCTTCGGATCGTATTTCTGCTTTTGATCACATCTTGCCTAAGGGAATTCCCTTTAAAGGTCAAGTATTGAATCAAGTGGCAACCATGTTTCTGGAGGCAACACGCGATATTGTTCCCAACTGGTTGATCGGAACTCCGGATCCTTCTGTGGCCGTGGGTTATGCCTGTGAACCGGTGCGTGTAGAAATGGTAATCCGCGGTTATCTTGCCGGACACGCTGCCAGAGAATATAAAGCGGGTAAACGCATGCTCTGCGGAGTTGCATTGCCGGAAGGGATGAAAGAGAACGATCGCTTCCCGGAACCGATTATCACCCCCGCTACAAAAGCCGATGAGGGACACGATGAAGACATTTCTCGTGAAGATATTTTATCGAAAGGAATTGTTCCCGAAAATATCTATCTACAAATGGAAAAATATACCCGCGCTCTTTTTCAACGTGGAACAGAGATCGCAGCTGAAAGAGGATTGATCCTGGTGGATACCAAATACGAATTCGGGATTAGAAATGGAGAAGTAATATTGATCGACGAGATCCATACGCCCGACTCATCGCGTTACTTTTATGCCGATGGTTATGAAGCAAGACAAGCAAACGATGAACCGCAGAAACAATTATCAAAGGAGTTTGTACGTCAGTGGTTGATCGAAAATGGTTTTCAAGGATTGGAAGGTCAAGAAATGCCTCTTATGCCGGATGACTTTGTACACGTAGTTACGGAAAGGTATATTGAATTGTACGAAAAGATTACAGGTAAAGACTTTGTTAAATCGGACACAACGAATATCGAAGAAAGGATATACAAGAATGTCGTTGCATTTCTGGATGATCAAAAAATAACACATTAAAAAAGGGGGCAGCGCCCCCTTTTTCTATATAAAGAACTGTCTTACTGACAGAATAGACCTTCTACGTTTGGTGCAATTTCCACCCCGCCATTTTTCGCTGACCATGAGCCGGTGATGATTCCGCCGGAGTTCGTTGAGTTCCATCGAATGCGAATCACTACTTCCTCACAAGCTGAAACGCTTCCGGTAAGTTTGATCACTCTGTTTGAGCTTCCTCCAGGTGAAGACTGAGAAGCTACCAAGTTACCTCCCGTAATGGAGATCTCTGCATCGGCTCCGGTGAAGTTGGTTAAACCTCCTTGAATTTTTACATTATCCATATCTTCAGAGGCTCTTAATCTATAAACCGCTTCACGATCTGACCCACAGCTGATCGCCTCTCCGGAGAAACTAGATTC
>JBFHIN010000314.1:0-2910 GCA_041596415.1 Crocinitomicaceae bacterium
AAAAAACGACCTGATCCCTAAAACATAGGTTTCTGTAGTCAAAAGACCAGAAAAAAGTAACGCCAACCAACCTCCAATTAAACTTAGTGCCATTGAAAAAATAACAAGCACCGGAAAAAAGAAGACTGCAGCAACAATTTTAGGCAAAACTAAAAAGGTCAATGAATTCACTCCCATAATCTCCAAGGCATCAATTTGCTCGGTTACACGCATGGTACCAATTTCAGAGGCGACGTTTGAACCAACCTTTCCAGCTAAGATCAGTGATATGATTGTAGGCGAAAATTCCAAAATTGTACTGGATTGGGTAATATATCCGACCGTATAATCCGGAAGAAGTGGGTTGTCAATATTTGAAGCAGTTTGAAGGGCAATAACTGCTCCCATGAATGAGGACATAAGTGCGACGATTGGAATTGAATTTATTCCGATTATCTCAATTTCATTAAAAACACGTCGACGAAAAATACCGATCTTTTCCGGTTTGGAAAATACCACCGACAACATCATAATATATTTGCCAATATTTGAAAGCACATTCATTGGCTGCTAATTTAACTGATATTTCTTTCATTCACAGCGTATGTCTCAAAACTTTATTCACTTCAAATGTTGAATTCTTGTATTTTTGAGTTGTGAGTCGAGCTACGAAAATAAAAAGAGAACAGGTTTCAGATACGTTTGCAAAATATATGGCAATAGAATTTGTTGATTATGTTACTGAATTATTCTTAGATGCTAACGTCAGGTTTAAAATTGTCAAAGGTAGAAATAGCAAATTGGGTGATTTTAGGGCAGCTTATGGAGACCGGAAGCATCAAATAACCGTAAACGGAGACTTGAACAAATATGCATTTCTTGTAACGACTTTACATGAATTCGCTCATCTACATACTTTTAACGAATTTAAAAACAGTGTTGCGCCTCACGGTAAGGAATGGCAACAAGCCTTCAGGAAATTGTTGTTACCTGTGATAAACAGCGGACATTTACCAAAAGATCTTGAAGCCGCTTTGGTCAATTCGCTTGTAGTTACAAAGGCCAGTTCATGTTCTGATCATAATTTGAGTCGTGTACTTCATCGTTATGACAAGGTGCCAGAAGGAATCGAACTGTTAGAGCAATTGCCTTTAGATGCTAGTTTTTTCTTAAATGGCAGGGAATTTAAGAAAGGTCCTTTACGCAGAAAACGTTTTCTTTGTGAAGAGATAGCGACCAAAAAAGTGTATTTAGTAAATGCCCTCGCCAAAGTGAAGGTAAATTAAACAGATATGGAAAAAAATAAAAACAACTATTGTATTATCATGGCTGGCGGTGTAGGCAGCCGATTCTGGCCGATGTCAACAGCAAAAAAGCCGAAACAATTTCTTGACGTGTTAGGAACAGGGAAATCATTGATTCAAATGACCTTCGACCGTTTATTAAACATTGCACCAGCAAATAACATTTATATACTCACTAACTCCTCCTACGCTGAAATTGTTAAAGAACAATTACCTCTAATTTCCGAAGATCAAATCCTAAAGGAACCGGAGCGAAAAAATACAGCACCTTGCATTACTTACGCGGCTGCAAAGATCAAGGAATTAAATCCAGAAGCAACGATGATCATATCACCTGCAGATCATCTAATAGTAAGAGAAAACCGTTTCACAGAGCTAATTAATACTGCAATAGCTCGAGCAAATGAAGGGAATAGACTAGTAACTCTTGGAATTGAACCAAGTAGACCTGACACCGGATATGGTTATATCGAATTCGACAATAGTCAATCCCTTTCTGCGGGTGATGTTACAGAAGTGATACAGTTCAGAGAAAAACCAGACCTAGTAACGGCAAAAAGTTTTTTGGAGAAAGGAAATTTTTATTGGAACTCAGGAATATTTGTTTGGAAGGTGTCAAGCATTTTATCGTCCCTAAAACAATTTCAACCAAAGCTTTACAGCATCTTCACTGAACACAGTAATCGTTACAACAAGCCAGATGAACAACCTTATGTAGATGCCTGTTTTAAAGCTTCGGACGACATTTCAATTGATTTTGCCGTAATGGAACAAGCCGATAATACGGATGTGGTTCTCGCTGATTTTGACTGGTCGGATTTAGGAACTTGGGGTAGTTTGAACACACATTTGGAAAAAGATGAAAATGGAAATGCCGTAATTGGTAAACATGCTCATTTATTTAATTCCAAAAATTGTATCGTAAATATTCCAAACGATAAGTTAGTGCTTTTGGATGGACTTGAGAACTACATTGTGGTAGAGTCTGAAAATATGCTCATGATTCTTAAAGGAGAAAATGAACAGGAACTAAAAAACTATTTAAAAGATGTTGAGGCCAATAGCCCGAACTTTTTCGAATAAAAAAGGAGGTTGTTTTGACAACCTCCTTTTTTTATCTATTTCCTTTTTTAATCTCTTCCGCTTCCCAGTTTCGATAAAGATCAAAGTAACTTTTTGTTTCTAAGACAACCACTCCTCCAAGTGTGTCTCCGTATTTTGCCGGTAAACCTCCTGTATAAACCATCATTCGTCCGATCGCGCAGCTTGGCAAATTGTTAATCTCTCTTCCTTTAATTCCGTCTAGCAAATACAGCATATCTCCTTTTCTAGATCCACGGAACATCAATTCACCGTCATCACTTAATTTCACTTCAGACGACATTGTAGTAACTAAACTTTTTACGTCAAATTTAACCGGTGATTTTTCTATCTCTTCGTACGTTAGTTCTTTGATAGGCAATGAACCATAAACCAATTTAATCCTGTCGTTTGCGGTTACTGTAGCTGCCATTAACTCTAAGACACCACTTTCAAATTTGATAATTCCTGCGTTATGAATACCATCCATAGTCACTGTAACAGGGATTCCTTGCATGGTGTCTGAGTAATATTTAACATTCATCAA
>JBFHIN010000315.1:0-2881 GCA_041596415.1 Crocinitomicaceae bacterium
CTTTAAACCAGTTCCTGAAGTGTCAAATGGAAAGGGAGAAGTAATGAACGAAAACACAGCTCAACCACTTTCCCAACCAAGTCAGAGAGAAGAAAGTAATATTGAGACCAGAGATGGTGGTGTAAATGCTCGACCTAATACTCCAATTCAAGTTATAGATAGTGGAGCAAATTCAAAACCGTCAACGACAACTACGAAGCCACCGGTTAAAGTGGAAAAACCTTCAGGTTCTAATTCAAAACCTAGTGGAACTACCACAATTCCTTCAGGAGGAAATTCCAAACCTGCCGGAACAGTTGTAAATCCGTCACCTACGATTAAAACTTCACCCACGATAAAGGTTGGTAAAGGATAAAATTGGAAGGCTCTACATTAAGTAGGGCCTTTTTTCTTTAACTGTGGCTTGTTCGTATCTAAATCTAGATTATTGAGATATTTACAAATAATGGTTTAAGTTTGTTAACTTAGTTAAAAACCTGTAGATGAAACTTCTGTTAACCTTTCTGATTGTGATGAGTACATACTCGTCTTTCTTTGCGCAAGTTAAAGTTCCTGCGAATACCAAAGCAGATATCCTGCTTATACAAGCAGACTTCAAAAAGAATAACAGGGTGTCAGCTGAGTTGCGCGAACGATTTGCAATCCATACTATTCAAGGACAAGATTATGTCTCCATGTTAGCCAAAGTGAAACAAAATTTTTCAATTAACCTATTGGGTCAAACAGGAATTATTGTAGGCGGACGAATTAAAAATATCGTCAGTTTGAAAGTACCCATGTCTCAATTGAGTAATATATCTGCACTTCCTGGATTAGAAACTGTTCAATTGGCAGGTAAAGTAAAGCCCGATTTAGATAAAGCGGTGAAAGATGTAGGAGCAGATAGTGTCCATTTGGGAATTAATCTACCGCAAGGTTATACAGGAAAGAATGTATTTATAGGAATTACAGATTGGGGTTTTGATTATTCGTCTCCTATGTTCTATGACACCTTGTTACTAAATACTAGAATCTTTGCTGCTTGGGATCAATACAAAACAAGTGGTCCAGCGCCAAGTGGTTATGCATATGGCACTGAATATACAACGCTGTCTGAATTTCAGATGGCTGGGGCAGATACTTCCAACATTTATAGTTACGCTACGCATGGAACGCATGTTGCCGGAATAGCAGGTGGTAGTGGTGCAGGAACGGCATACAGAGGCGTGGCTTTTGAATCTCAATTTTTGTTTGCTACTTTTTTAGTGGATGAAGGTGCTGTGCTCGATGCCTGGGAATGGATGTATCAAAAGGCTCAATCTGAATCGAAGAGACTTGTGATCAACATGAGTTGGGGACTCTACCATATTGGAACTCTTGATGGAAATTCATTGTTGAGTCAGGCCATTGATGCTTATGCCGATCTTGGGGTAATCTTTGCTAATTCTGGAGGAAATAACGGAAATGTTAACTTTCATATCAAGAAAAATTTCACCAATGATACGCTGACTTCAAGAATTGAGTTTTACTCCTATGCAGCCAATCAATACATGTGGGGACAAAGTATTCATATGTGGGGTGAGCAAACGAAATCTTTTGACGCAGGAATTCAAGTCTACACCACTTCAGGTGTTTTGTTGGTTGAAAGCCCATATTACTCAACGGCTACGGTAAGTCAATACATCGACACTTTTTTAGTGACAGGTCAAGATACGATTTGGTTTAATATAGCGGCAGATGCAATTCATCCTTTAAATAGTCGTCCGCAAATGCGTTTACGTGTCAAAAACACAAATACGAGTCTTAGAGTTTTGCTGAAGTCCAGAGCATTTGATGGTCAGGTGCACTTTTGGAATGTTACGGAACTGTCTACCGATGTTGGTAACTGGGGAATGCCATTTTCTTTCTTTAACGTAGGTAGTACTCCGGGAGATAGTGAATATGGTATCAGCGAACCGTCGTGCACCAATAAATTGATCAGTGTTGCAGCATATAGTCCGAAGTGGTACACAGGAGGAGGATCACCTGTGGGTGGAGGAATCGCGAGTTTTTCAAGTAAAGGTCCACGTTATGATGAGGTGCTTAAGCCTGAAATTGCTGCACCGGGTGTTTCTATTGGATCGTCAATTTCATCCTATACAGACAATTCATTTACGCAGATCGCTTCGGTAAATTTCAATAGTCGAACGTATCCATTTGCCAAATTTTCCGGAACATCGATGGCTTCACCAATGGTTGCAGGTATTGCAGCATTGGTTTTAGAGGCTAACCCATATTTGTCTGCTGCACAAGTGAAATATATTTTATTGGAAACAGCGAGAGAAGATGTAAATACGGGTGTAATACCTGCCAATGGAAGTACACAATGGGGATGGGGAAAGGTTGACGCTTATCGTGCCGTTAAACTCGCATTGGAGACGGTTGGCTTAGAGTCAATCGAGCCTGTTTTATCATGGCATGTGTATCCAAATCCGGTGCAAAACCAGCTCCATTTCACCATTATTGATGAATTGCCAAAAGCGGCTCAAGTCATTGATTTTTCAGGTAGAGTTTTAGAAAAAAATGTTCAAGAAAATCATATTTACGTGGGTGACCTAAATCCTGGATCATATATCGTTCGTTTAGTCATTAATGGTCGAGTTCAACAGCAGAATTTTGTAAAACTTTAAAGATGATTCGAAAAATTGGATCGGATGAAGTTGAGTTGATTCAAAACTTAGCTAAGGCGACATGGCCCGATACATTTAAAGAAATTTTATCGTTAGAGCAAATCGATTACATGTTGGAAATGATGTATTCGGAGGATAAACTGAAATTTCAATTAGAAAATGGCCACGAGTTTTATATATATGATAAAGATGGGAGTCCAGTTGGATTTGTGGGGATTGAGCCAAATTACGAA
>JBFHIN010000316.1:0-2867 GCA_041596415.1 Crocinitomicaceae bacterium
GACGCACCAATTCATCCACCAAAGATGATTTCCCTGCACCTCCTGTTCCTGTAATTCCCAACACAGGAACATTTGTTCCCTCGGCAACCTTCTTTAATTGATCTAAAAAATCAACACAATCTTCCGGATAATTTTCCGCCGCAGAAATTGTACGTGCAATGGCAGGAACATTTTTGTTCTTGATAGCTTCTATATCTTTGGTAATATCTTTTCCAACAGGGAAATCGCAACGTTTGATCAGATCATTGATCATTCCTTGCAGTCCCATTTCTCTTCCATCGTCCGGATGGTAAATTCTTTCTATTCCGTATTCCTGTAATTCTTTAATCTCTGAAGGTAAAATTGTTCCCCCTCCTCCACCGAAGATCTTGATTTGCGGTGCTCCTTTCTCTTTCAACAGGTCGTACATGTATTTGAAATATTCCATGTGACCTCCTTGATATGATGTCATGGCAATTGCCTGTGCATCTTCTTCAATGGCACAATTCACCACCTCTTCAACGGATCTGTCGTGACCCAAATGAATTACTTCACAACCCGTTGCCTGAATGATCCTGCGCATAATGTTAATCGCTGCATCGTGTCCGTCGAACAAGGAAGCCGCTGTAACAATTCGTACTTTATTTTCCGGTTTATAAGGTTCTACCTTTTCCATCATACCTCTGTCAATTTTTACGGGGGTAAAAGTATAAAAAAAGGTCTAAAATGGGTCAAGTTTTC
Source organism: Crocinitomicaceae bacterium (assembly GCA_041596415.1). GTDB lineage: Bacteria > Bacteroidota > Bacteroidia > Flavobacteriales_D > Crocinitomicaceae > M0103. Next base: position 721 of record JBFHIN010000316.1, read on the forward strand.
TAAAACTTACAACGTATGATCCTAAAAGAATTGAAATTGCAGCAACTTTAAAAAAATCATATAATTCTCTGGGATTCGGTTCTGGTTTATCAGAACCTGAGAATCAGTTTAAGATTGAATCTTCTTTGCGTCAGGTAATTCGGAATTGAATAGTATTTACCTTCAACATCCTGAATCCATTGCTTGGAAAGCACATTGTTGATTCCTAACAAGTTGAACACTTCGAAAGAGACGATGGCGTCGGTGAAATTGCGAGCAAAGAAGCCAGGCTCCTCTTTTTTCTTGTATAAGAAATCGTACGACATCCCTAGATCGACCCTAAAATAGGATTTCATGCGCAGTGTATCTTTGTAGCGATTAAAATCCGGTGGACCATAAGGCAAACGTGACCCAAATTGTATTCCCATCTGAACTGAAAAGCTTTCGAACCCCGGCATTCTGTCCTGAATAAGTGCTCCGAAGTTAAGCAGCTGATCTGTGGGACGAGGAACAAAACCAGGATAAATCGTTGCGCTGTCCACCACCACTTGATCTTCACTAAAACCAAAAATTATTTTTTGTCCTGCTGCGTTGTAGTACTCCTTATACGAATCATTCAAGATATCTTCTTTGGTGGAAAGTATCCCCATTTTAAAGAATGATTCAATTCCCGGAACAAATTCACCGTGAACATTCAAATCCAAGCCGTAAGCATAAGCAACCGCATTGTTTTCAGCGTAATATCGTGTTCTTACATTTTCAATTTCGTAAGGGTTTACGTCCCATAAATACTTGTAATACGCCTCTGCAGTGAATTTAAAAGGAACATCTCTGTCCCACATGTTGAAGTAATAATCTGCTCCGGTAACAACATGAAAAGATTTTTGAGACTTCACATTCAAATTCAGTTGTCCGTCGAAAGTTCTGAACTCACGATAAAATGGTGGTTGATAATAAAGTCCTGAAGCCAAACGTAAACTTGCATTTCTTCGTTTGATGCGATCGCCCTGAACCATATAAATTCTTGGGAAATAGATCAAACTAGCTCTTGGTGTGACGAAAAATTCCTGATTGGATCCGGTGTATCCCGCCCTAGTCCCAATGTTCACAGCCAGCTTTGAATTCGATTCGATGATCGTATCACGCACCGTTCGAATTGACTTCACGCCATCCTTTTTCACTTTCTGATCTACAGAAACCGGAAAATCCTTTTTGTAATTCGACCAAATCCCATTCCACTGTAAAAACGAAGTATAGCGTGGTGCCGTTAAGCTAAGCTCGCCTTTTATGGTTTCGAAAAGCGTGATCTTGTTATCATTGCTTTGTGGAATCGAATACCCTGCTGAATCGATCATTTTCCACTCTGACAATACATCATTAAAAATGTCGTATTGAAAATTTACCCCCCAACGTACTACGTGATTAACAAAATGCAGACGTTCCTCATCTTTGAACTTATTCACCAGCGAATGCTCTCCATTGTGATAGACATTCAAGATCGTTGCATTTAATTTATTTCTGGCATGATTTAGAAATGTTCCGATACCTAAAACGGCAATGGAATCACCATATTCCTCTTTCGATGGATCAGTTTCCAGTTCATTGATAAAATACTGTCCTTGAATATCGAAGTATTCGCGTTCGTTCGTATTGAAAACCGTTGCATAAAAATCGAGTTGTGTTTTTTCACTCGCCTTGTACTTTAGGGAAGTTCCTCCCATCATGGTTTGAAAACGTGTTTGCTCTTGTCCGTCGAAATAAATGCTGAATGAATACGCTTCATTGGCAGTTCCGAAGTCTGTTTGAGCTGTTTGAGGTGCAAAGCGGTAGTCATTGCTTGAAAAATGACCAATGAATGACCAATTCAGTTTCTCATTAATGGCGTAATTGGTTAAAAATTGTCCGTCCCAGAACACAGGATTATAACTACCTTTCGTTGGTAAGGAATTCAACAAATAACCATTAGCCCTATAGCGTGCCCCGACCAAATAATTGAAACGTGTTCCTGTGCTGTGTTCGACATGAGTTTCCACTCCCAACAGCGATACCATACCGGATGCTTTCAATTTTGTCGGCGTTTTGTACGTGATATCGAGTACAGAACTTAATTTATCTCCATACTGTGCATCAAATCCTCCTGCACTGAAACTTACCGATTGCACCAGCGC
>JBFHIN010000317.1:0-2861 GCA_041596415.1 Crocinitomicaceae bacterium
AATGTGTTTTTTTAATCGCTCGACCTTCTCTAGGTATTCTTTTTTGGTAATTCTGGATTTAAAATTAAGGTTCAAATGATGAAAATTCTGATCCGTCTCTTCTTCCAGAAACATATTTAAAAAGTCAAAACACTCTTCATCCTTTGTTCCTTGCAACACTTCAAAACTTTCATGCGATAGTCTAATGGCATATTTTGGTTTCCAGAAAAATGCTTCAGGAAAATTCAAATGATCTTCTAGATTGGAGTTTAAATTGAAGATCTCATTTTTTAAATCATAACCCAAATAACCGAAAAGATAACTTCCTTTGTTGCGGTCAACGAAATCCTGCAGCCCATTAAGACCAACACTTCGTGTGTAGGAATAGGTCTCTCCTAAACCAAAGGCGAGAATACCTGTACCGTCGTTACTATTGAGATAAGCGATAGGAAAATCGTTCATAGAACTAAATTAGCCAAGAAAATAAGAATGCAGACACATTTAACTAAAAAATTGTACATTCGACCTCTGAATTAAGGGATGTTATATCGGATTTTAAGAATAATTGTTGGTTTGGGTATCCGCTTGTATTACAAAGAGATACTTGTGAAAAACAAAAAGGCTTTGGATCACGAAGGTCCGATGATCATCATTGCTAATCATCCAAATACATTAATGGACGCATGGATGATTGGGTTTGTAAACAAACGCCCCATCTATTTCATGGCCAAAGGAACCTTTTTCAATTCTCCGATTAAAAGGAAGATCCTTACAAGTTTGAACATGATTCCGATCAATCGTAAAACTGACGGTGCTGTTCGTGGAATCAATAACAAAGATTCTTTCGAAGCTTGTTATGAACTGCTGGAAAAAGGAAAAACACTGGTTATTTTCCCGGAAGGAAACAGCTTTCCTGAACGAAAGTTACGTCAATTGAAAAGTGGCACAGCACGAATTGCCCTGGAAACAGAAAAGAGAAACGAGGGGAAATTAAATTTAAAGATAGTACCCATTGGTTTGTTCTATTCACAGGCTGAAAAATTCCGAAGTTCAGTAATGATATCTATCGAAAATGGACTTTATGCGAAAGAATTTTTAAAGGATTTCGAATCCAACACAACGAGTGCAGCACGGCAACTGACAGAAAAAATGCGCATTCACCTTGAACGTGTGCTTTATACCGCTGAAGAGGAGGAAGAACATTTTCTGGAGCGGCTTTATCAGGTTTATGGCACAACGCGTAAAATGCAAAATGTGGCAGAAGAGGCGCAATGGCGAGAAAAAATTAAACAGCGTATAACAGAGATCCAATTACTGCAGCCTTACTTGATTGAAGAAATTCAAGGCATTCTCTATCAGATTGAATGGCGAACACAAAAAATGCGCGTTCAGGCGGACATACTGCACAAGGGAAGAAAAAGAAGATCGTTCCTGCTACAAGGTGTTCTTTCTGGTTTATTGTTACTGGTTGGATTTCCCTTTTTCGTAATTGGTTACATGCATAATATTATTCCTTATCGCCTTACCGATTTTATTGTACCAAAGATCACGAATTATAAAGAATATTATGCACCATTAGCCGTTTTGCTGAGTCTCATTTTTTATCCGTTATTCTACATCGGATTTTTACTCTTGGCGAAATACATTTTTGATCTTAGCTTTTGGGAGCAACTAATCTACTTCATCAGTATGCCGGTTTTGGGTCTATATGCCCATTCATTTGCACGTTACTTTAAACGGATCGGATACAAATGGAAGTATTTACTATTCATCATTAATCAAACAGAAGCGTTGAATGAGCTACGCGCATTAAAAAAACAACTTGATAAAATGCTGTTGGATTAATTCTTCTTGTATTCTAGCCCCAGTTTTCCTGTCATTTTATAGATCTCCAAATAGGTATCCAGCAAATTGAATTGATTTTCATAATGTAAGATCAATGTGTTCTGATAATTGTTCTGAAACGTGGAGAGATCCATTGAACTCAACGTACCTGTTTCAAATCGAGATTTTGCTAGATCATATGCTTTGGTGGCGTACTGAAGATTTTCCTCTGAAATAGATAACAGTTGTAAACGCAAATTATACAACTCCATCATGTTTATAATGGCATTATCCATACTTTTTTCCATACTCTCTACGTTGAGTTGAGCTATTTCTTCCTGAATTCTGGAAACTTCCACTGCTCTTTTCGTCTTGTAATTATTGAAAACTGTATAACGTAGGTTTAAATTCCCATAATATGAAAGCACCTGAGTGTTGATGTTCAACTGGTCATTTTTTATGTCGCGCAACCAATTGTAAGAGGGTGTAACTCCAGCCTGAAAACTTAAGGTTGGATACAAAAAGGATTTTTGAAAACTAGTGTTTGTTTTTTGCAGTTCAAGTGCGATATACTGATTTTTCAGGTTTTGATTATTCGAACGTATATCTTCCTTTAATTGACTAAGTTCAAATACCGGAAAATCATTTTGCAGCTGATCAGTTAGTACCGGGAATGATTCAACAGGACTTTCTTCTGTTGGATTCATTAGGAATAACAAATTGCGTACAGCATTGTTGTAAGAAATTTGTTGAAGGACATAGTTGGAACTATCGGTAAGGAATTGATTTCTAAACTGCAACAATTCCAAAGAATTCGATTTAGCGTACTTATCCTTGATCTCGTAATACTGATAGCGCTTTTTGGAATAATCTTTAAGCGTATTGAAGAGTTCCATGCGTTGTTTCTGCAATTGTGCGGTATAATAGGCTTTGAGCACATCTTGAATCGTGGTTTCTATGATTACGATAGCATTTCCCTGACTTTGCTGCTCTAATTGTTCCAACCGATCCTTTGCTATTCTGACGGCAAAACCACTAAAAATGTTCCAGTTGGCACT
>JBFHIN010000318.1:0-2848 GCA_041596415.1 Crocinitomicaceae bacterium
CCATTGACCGATCATGAAATCTGTTTCTTTTTCATGTTGCTGTCCTAGGGTTACTTTTTGAATTTCTAATCCCTTAATATCAAATATCGCTGTGTCAACACCGGAATTGATCATTTCATGTCGAGCAACACCATAAATGGTTTTGTTGTCGAAGTTGACATCCAGATCTAAGTGAACGTGCTTGGTACGAACTTGATTCAGATCGGCATACGTATGGTTATCCGGAACAGATTCGGCTAACACTTGAGTAGGACTAATATTTTTTGTTGTTTTAGTCTCGCAAGATATTAGGGCCGTGCAGAATACTGCAAGAGACAGAAAAAGTTTAAAGTACTGCATTCAAAATAAAGATTGGAGGACAAAAATAAAATTTTATTCCATTTATGTCCTTTTTTAGATGCTTTCCGGGCTATTTTCTTGTTTACTCAGAAAACGAATTACCTCAGCGGCACCCATTAAACCAAATAACGCTGGCATATAGCTCACCGTGCCGTAAAAGGAGCGTTTGTAATTTAACCCGTTCGTCATTTTCAAGGATTCTTTGATCTGTAATTCGGAGGAAAAAACGGCTCTGACACTCTTGAGTGTAACGTCTTGTTTCCGTAACCTTTTTTTCAGGTGGCTGGCCAGTTTACAATTGTAGGTGTTTGGAAGTCTGGTCACTTGAACACGTGAAGGATCGATCTTACCACCGGCACCAAGGTGTGTGATAATTTTTATTTTTAATCGAATGCAAGCAATGATCCATTCAATTTTCGGTGTCACAGAATCAATGCAGTCCATAACAAAATCAGGACGATAGGCATCGAGTAATTCCCAAACACGTTCCGGTAAAACAAATTCCTGCACCACATTTATCTTCAATTCAGGATTGATGTCTTTGAGTCTTTCTGCTAGTACCACAGCTTTATTCACGCCAACGGTTGAGTCAAGGGCTGTAAGTTGTCTGTTCTTATTGGTAGGGTCAAAAACATCACCGTCTATGATCGTCATTGTACCAACTCCTGATCGGGCAATAAATTCTGCTGCGAAGGAACCTATTCCTCCCAAACCAACTATCAGTACATGTGATTTTTTTAAATTCTCAATACTGTCCTTACCGATCAGTAATTCTGTTCTTTCTAACCAATTGTCCATCGCTTAAAAACCTGCTTTGCGTTATTTTGAATAATTTGTTCCAGTGCTGACAAAGATATTTTTTTTAAAGCACAAATTTCCTTGTATACATCTTCAATAGTGCAATCCGAAGTGTCCGTTTCACAAAACAATCTGTTTTCAGGGATGTTTGCGATCACTTTTCTCAAGGATTCATTCGTTAAAACTGATGCACCGATACTGATGTATAAATCAGCCCGGCAAACTTCATCCAGTAAAGATGCCTTGTTGAAACCATGATAGATCCAAGGAATGGAAGAGTTGTCCTTTGATCTTATTGCTTTTAATTCGTTCCATGCTCTTACACAATGAATGATCACAGGCAATTGATAGTTTTCAGCAATGGCTAATTGTTTTAGAAAAATATCGCGCTGAATTGATAGATCAGGTCCTTTTAAGTTATCGAACCCGATTTCACCAATGGCAAGGCAATGCTTATGCGATGCTAACAGATTAATTTTATTCAATTCTTCTTCGTCAACAGCAGCTTCCCAAGGATGAATACCACAGGAAAAGTATTCATTTGCAGGGAGTTGATCTTCCCACTGGCGAATAGAAACATCTGCCGTACTCTTGAAATGTGTATGGATATTTATAAACATCTGACCCTAAGATATCACACCGCGGCGTATTATTTAAATATATTTTTTATTTTCACGCCTTAAATTTAAATCGGGAATATGGAAAATTCTGAACAAAAAGGACACCCTAAGGGGCTGTATTTATTGTTTTTTACAGAAATGTGGGAGCGCTTCAGTTACTACGGAATGCGTGCAATCTTTACGCTATTCATGGTAAATGCTTTAATGTTTGATAAGTCATTATCATCAGTCATTTACGGTAACTATACCGGATTAGTTTATTTAACGCCACTTATTGGTGGGTACGTAGCCGACCGTTACTGGGGAAATCGCCGCTCGATCTTCTTCGGTGGGGTGATGATGGCCATTGGTCAATTCTTCATGTTCCTTGCAGGAAGTTTCTATACCGAAGTAGGTCTTGCTACCACGTTGATGTTTACAGGTCTTGGATTCTTGATCTTCGGAAACGGTTTCTTCAAACCAAACATTTCAACCATGGTTGGGCAGTTATATCCTGAAGGAGACAAGCGCGTAGATGCTGCATTTACGATTTTCTATATGGGAATTAACTTGGGTGCATTCATTGCGCCGCTGGTTACAGGAACATTAGGGGAAGTTTATGATGCTGATGGATTAATTGTTCCTGCAGCCTTCAAATGGGGATTCTTGGCAGCATGTATCGGAATGATCATAAGTACTATTTCTTTTGAAATCCTTAAGAACAAATATATCGTTTCACCAACAGGTGAGGCAGTAGGTACAAAACCAAAGAAAGCAGAGAAGATCGAAGGAACACCTAAAAAGAAATTAAGCAGCAAGCAGATTGCGAACTGGAGTATTGTTTCTTTGTTGATCTTTGTTTTGTTTAAAGGTTTTCTAGGGCTTGATTTAATTGGTGCCTTCATATACACGGCTTGTATCGTGGCTCCGGCTTCGATCATAACAGATAAGAGTTTAACCTCAGTAGAGAAGCAAAAGATTTGGGTAATTTTCATCATTGCCTTTTTCGTTATTTTCTTCTGGTCAGCGTTTGAACAAGCGGGCGCTTCATTAACTTATTTTGCGCAGGAACAGACAGACAGACATTTGTTTGGTGCTGAAGTTCCAGCCTC
>JBFHIN010000319.1:0-2838 GCA_041596415.1 Crocinitomicaceae bacterium
ATTTTAAAGTTTATCATCAGAAGCGAATCAAAAGGATTTCTCCTACTCGAACTACCCGGATACAAATCGCCAAAATGGGGCAATGTAGCCTTAACTGTTACCGAGAAGGTTCGCGTTTTTGTTTTCGATGCAGGAAAAGTAATTCTTGCCATATCGGTTATTTTATGGGTTTTAGCCTCTTACGGACCTGGTGAAGAGATGTCGAACGCCGAAAAAAATGCTCGTTATTACGCCAAAAAGGAAAATTTAACTGCCGACGATACGGAAAGACATGTCGCAGCGCAAAAGCTCCGTCATTCTTATATGGGTTATATAGGCCATGGTATTGAGCCTGTGATCAAACCACTTGGATTTGATTGGAAAATAGGGATTTCACTGATCTCCTCCTTTGCTGCACGCGAAGTCTTTGTTGGATCTCTGGCAACCATCTACGCAGTACATGACGACGGTGGCACAAATCAACCGCTCATTGAACGACTGCGTCAAGAGAAAAAACCTAACGGAACAAAAGTATATACACTTGCTTCCGGAGTATCCCTAATGATCTTTTACGTGTTCGCAATGCAATGTATGGCTACCTTGGCCGTTGTTAAGAGAGAGACAAAAAGTTGGCAATGGCCACTGATCCAAATTGGGTTTATGGGCGTACTGGCTTATGTTGGAGCATTACTAAGTTTTAATGTATTGAGTTGATGCAAAGTTTTTTGGTCATACTTGTCACCTTGGTTGCGTTGATCTATTTGGGTCGAAAAGTATACAAGCGCTTTTTCACGAAATCAGAAAAGTGTGATGGGTGTGCCATGGGGAAATCCAGTCAGGTACAGTAAACTGGCACGAATTTTTAAGGCAAGCCGAAAACTAATTATGAAAGATCTTTATAGGTTGTTAATCCTTTGCCTATTTACTGGTCAATTTACGAACGCTCAGCAAGCACCGCTCATGCTCATCAAAGGCACCTTAACACATACCAATTCGTATTGTGGAGGCGCAGCACCTAGCGACGAAATGCTCAGGGAAATTTACGCTGAAAAACCGTTGCCTAATAAGATCATTTACTTTCGACCGGGAATCGAAAATAATATTCAAGATTCTATCCTTTACAAAGCAAAATCAGATGACTTCGGTTGTTTCGAGCTGTATTTACCCGTTGGTACCTATTGCATTATCGATGAACGGCAAAAAGATGATACGTATGTCAAGGAGTTATTTAACTACTATAAAAACGGTGACATGTATTTTACGCCCATAGATAAAAATTGCCTTGATCAATGGTTGAAAAATCCCTTATACGTTCTTGAAGTGAATGATAAAAATAACGCGCAGATCAAAATCAACTTTCATAATCCCTGTTCGTGGGATCGAATTCCTTGTACCAGCTACACAGGCCCTTATCCCCCTTGATTCAAACCCTATTCGAAGGCTACGTTTTGTTTTCTTAGAACTCCTTTTACGTAAAACGCAAAGAATGTAAGGTATAGAAAACACAACACGCCCACAATGAATGATGGTTGAATTCCCATTACATCGACTAGTTTACCTTGAATCGGCGGAATAATTGCCCCACCTAAAATCATCATAACCAAGAAAGAAGAACCTTGAGATTGGTATTTACCCAAGCCAGCCAGTGAAAGTGAGAATATTGCAGGCCACATGATCGAGCAAAATAATCCTCCGCTTAAAAAAGCATAAACGGCAACTTTACCCGTCGTTAATAGTCCAACAATCAAGGCGGTCGTACCCAATATACCAAAAACGGCCAGGGTAAATGCCGGTTTGTCCTGAGTGATAAAGAAGGCAGCAATTTGAATCAGCACGCAGATGATGTACCAATAAAGCGGCTGAATATTGTATCCTGCCAAATGCGTAAAAACAAGTACCAAGACAAACGCAATCAAAGGAACAATAAAACGCAACACTTGTTTTACCTTATTATTCAAGTCGAAAGCATTGATGGCTCCGGCCCAACGTCCGATCATCAAACTTCCCCAGAACATCGAAATAAATGGCGCGATCTGAGAAGAATTGTATCCACCAAATTCATCTTGTTTGAGCAATTCTCCCAAATTACTTCCAATGGCCACTTCCACCCCAACATAAACAAAAATAGCCAACATTCCCAGCGTTAACTGTGGATACTGCATGGCACCCCAGCCAATTTTTTGTGTTTTACCTCTGAAATGTGCAACTAATAAACCACCAACTATCACCAAAAAACCAACCGACAACCAGATCATTCTTTCTTTTTCCAGCGGTTTTTTTATTTCATCGATCTTTTGGGAAATAAACGCTTTTGCTTCGATTTGATTTTGCGTCAGCTCATTCCCTTGAATTTGATCAAAGTCATGTTCCAATTGAATGATGTCTTTCGCTGCATCACTTTTATAAGAGCTAAATACCGGGGCAAAACATGCGCTCAATAAACCCGTTATGACCAATAAAGTAACAAGTGCCTTTCTAGCTTTCTCATAGCTGGCTAAACCATCTTCATTGGCAACTTCTTTGATTTTCCCGTCCGGTACTTTTTTCGAAAAACCGAAAAGTGCGGCAACCCCAAGAAATAGCGCTCCAACACAAGAATAAAGAATAACAACTTTGGTCAGCGAAAGCGAGCGTATCATCTCATCACTAATCGAACTTGCTGTACCAAATAAGGCCAATGCAACGATCAATGGACCAATGGTAGTCCCTAAACTGTTGATTCCACCCCCCAAATTTATGCGATTACTCCCTGTCTTTTCATCCCCTAAAATGATCATAAAAGGGTTCGCTGAGGTTTGCTGTAGTGAAAATCCGAGGGCCACAACGAATAATCCTAATAACATTCCGGCAAAAACATTC
>JBFHIN010000320.1:0-2835 GCA_041596415.1 Crocinitomicaceae bacterium
GAAAAAGTAAGGATTCTGCAAGAAGTGGACGCAATTTTTATTAATTCATTGAAAGATGAAGGGCTCTATGATGATGTGTGGCAGGCAGGAGCAATTTTCTTACCAATACAATCGGTAGGCGTAATGGGGGACGAAAGAACGTATGAGAATGCCGTCGCGTTAAGAGCTGTTACATCTACGGATGGTATGACAGCTGATTGGTGTCATTTACCTTACGAATTCCTGGCAAAAGTTTCGAATCGAATCATTAATCAGGTGAAAGGAATCAACAGAGTTACTTACGATATTAGCTCTAAACCGCCTGCAACAATTGAATGGGAATAGTCCTTTGGCATAACGATTGTAAAAGACGTAAAAACATTTTTATGAAGTATTTTCTAACTTTTATTCTTCTTATTTCTACCATCACAAGCTTTGCACAGCCCGAAAAGGCTGTAAAAGAGGTGGTTAACGGAAAGAAGTATTATGTGCACATTGTTCAATCCGGAAATACGCTTTGGGGAATACACAAATTATATGACGTTCCCGTTGAAGACATTATCAAGGCAAATCCCGGAACAGAAAAAGGATTGGCGGAAGGACAAAAATTGTTGATTCCCATACAAATGCAAACTGTTTTGCATGTAGTTGAAAACAAGGAAACCTTATTTGGTATCGCTAAAAAATATGATGTCACCGTCGAACAGATTCTTGCGGCAAACCCAGGAGTAGAAAACGGGATTAAAACTGGCCAAACGTTAAAGATTCCTGGGGTGTCCAGAGATCAGTTAACAAATAAGACAGTTGTTGTTGAAACTACGCCTGTAAACGGCAATAATAGCGCAACGAATCCCAATCAAAATAATGGTTCAACTAGCCCGAAACCTGAGAGTATTAAAGTGACGTTTAAGGACACTTTAATTCAGCACACGGTATTGGATCATGAAACATTATATTCTATTTCAAAACGCTTCATGGTCCCTGTAGAGGAATTACAAAAGGTTAACGACTTAAAAAGCACAAAGATCAAACCCGGAGACGTGCTGAAAATCCCTGTTCGTAAAGAAAAAGTAGATGTGGTAAAGATCAGGCAGGTAGAACCCATAGAGAAAAGAAAAGTTGATTCGACTTTATTATTCCCTAAAAAATCAGCTTATAAAGTTGCTATCCTCTTGCCATTCTTTTTAGATAAAGGCGAAAATAACTCAGATTACGTTTCTACCTTGGCTACCGAATTTTATATGGGTGCAAAATTGGCACTTGATTCATTGGAAAAATTAGGGTTGAAAGCTGAAGTGTATGTTTACGACTCAATGAATGACACGAATTCTTTGGCTAAAGTATTGAAAAAGCCTGAATTTAAAGGTATGGACCTAGTTATTGGACCTTTATTTCCAGACAATGCAGACTATGTTGCACGTTGGTGTAAAATGAACAATGCACGTATGATTTGTCCTGTTTCGGTTTCTCCAAATGTTTTAAAAGGAAATCCGTTCGTTTATAATGCTGTCCCTTCAGATGCTACGCTCCAACGAGGTTTGGCTCAGTATACACTGAAGAAAAATGCGGCTGATAATATCATCTTGATCAAATCGCCAAGTGATAAAGATGCGATCATGTATGAAAGTTTCCGTTCTGCCTTCATGACATTACCTGTCACCGGAACACGTCCAAAATTGATAGAGGCCACTTTAGAGAATTATGCATCATTCATGCGCAAAGGCGTGAACAACGTTTTGGTGTATCCTACGAATGAAAAGATCAACGCTGTGAAATTTATGAACTCAGTGAACAACGCTGCTTCAAAGGTGAGTGGATCAACGATCTATGTATATGGTACTAAAGAATGGATCAACTTTGACGATGTTAAACCGCAATTCAGAAACAAGTACAATTTCCATTTCGCGAGTAATTCTGATCTGAACTATAAGTATGATGCCACAGAGCGACTTCACAGAAAATATCGTTCTGCCTATAATGCGGATATGACTAAAATGGCTGTACAAGGTTTTGACGTAACATTCTATTTCTGTTCCGATCTTTTGATGAAGAAAAAACCGTCTAATGAAATCATGAATGATTTTGAAATGCGTCAAATTTCAACTGATAGTGGATTCGAAAATATTAATACCTTTATTATTCGTCACGAGAATTACGAATTAATAAATGTAAATAAATAGGATGCAAAGACAGGAAATTGAACTGGCATTTCAAGCGCTACAAAGCTTTATATGTGAAGAATTGGAGCGTACTGACGGCAAAGGAAAATTTATTGAAGATGCTTGGGTGAGAAAAGAAGGTGGAGGAGGACGAACGCGTATCATTGAAAAGGGAAATGTGATCGAAAAAGGCGGAGTTGCCTTTTCAGCCGTTCATGGACCTGTCACCCAGGAGATGAAGAAACAACTTGGGCTGGAAGGTTCTGAATTTTTTGCCACAGGTGTTTCCATCGTTTTACATCCTTATAATCCAAATGTGCCTATTATTCACATGAACGTACGTTATTTTGAACTGAATGATGGCACGTACTGGTTCGGTGGTGGAATTGATTTAACGCCTCATTATATTATAGACGAACGAGCTGGTATTTTTCACCAACGTCTAAAAGGAATTTGTGATCATTACTCTGATCAATTCTACATCAAATTCAAGCAATGGGCGGATGATTATTTCTTCATACCTCACCGCAACGAAACGCGTGGAGTAGGAGGAATTTTCTTCGATCACTTGTCCGAAGACATTGGTCTTAAAAAGGAAGAATTGTTTTCGTTTTGTAAGGATCTTGGGGAAAGGTTTCCTTATATCTATGAAGAGCAGGTGCACATGGGAAGAAACATTCCTTTCACTGAAAAAGAA
>JBFHIN010000321.1:0-2829 GCA_041596415.1 Crocinitomicaceae bacterium
AAATGAGTTCAATAACATTTTTAATGGACAATTCGCCTTAGAGGTAATTGAATGGAGATTGAGAATCTACAACCGATGGGGGGAAATGTTATTTGAATCTTTCGATCCTGCCTTTGGTTGGGACGGATATTACCAATCTCTTTCGATGCAGGATGGCACTTATGCCTACGTCTTGCATTACACTTCATGTGAAAAACCGAATGAAACACAGATCATCACCGGTCACGTGAATCTTTTGAAATAATTAGAAAACGAAATTCAGGGATATTTTAGGAACAATATTCTTCTTCCAATCAGTAGAGGCATAATACCCATAGCGTGTGAAGCAAGCTATACCAAAGCCTGTAGTGCCGGAAACCAAAACGTTATTCAAAATAATTCCTGATTCTACAAATCCCTTATCCATGGCCGAAAAAGCAAGAGTATGCTCGTTCATTCGAGGTGCTTTTCCGTAACCCATCGCATGGTGAAAACCAAATTGTGGTTCATTCCATTTTGCTTTAGTTTTGAAGGCGTTAAACTGATAACGCAGGAACAAGGCCGCTTGTTCATTATGGAAAAACTCCGAAGGAAGAGCCGTTTCAAAAGTTGAAGGCACGGTAAGATTCCAAGATCTCCCGGTTCCAATAGCCACTTGTTGGAAAGTCAGTGGAACGTCCCCAAAAGTTTTACCGGCCGTTACTGTCCAACTAAAGGTACCTGAACCTCGAATTGGAATTGTTTGATTGACCTCCAAATTCAATCGCTGATAATTATACATCGAGGAATAAATTCCACTCCAACCATTCGAATATTTCAACTTGATCCTCGGTTGCTTTGTTCCTTTGGCAACGCGCTGATCCCCCAGAAGCATGACTTTTTCACCAATGTTCCAGTGAAATTCAAGGTAAGTTTCGGCTTGATCGAATCTGGTGATCGAATCTAGTGAAGGAACATACGCATAGTTTCTAGTCAACTCAACGCGCTGATAATTCGAACCGATCACCCAACGCATGTTACCACGTACGTAGCCGGACAGGGTAGCTTGTGCCAATCGCTGTTTATCCATGTTTAGCAAGAACAAGTTCCTATACAACGCACTGCTTTGCAAGGAAAATGATTCCTTGATGAATTGAACACCTCCCCTTTCAATCAAATCCTGTTGATAGTTCAGATCAAGACGAATTCCCTTCTTTCTACTGAAATGAACTGTGCTGTATGCACCATATTTCCACTCCATGTCGCGGGTTCCGTAACCGAAATAACCGCCAATAACAACCGGTTTCATTAATTTTTTCGAGGTTTCCAAACCAAGTCCGAAGCGATACCCCTCATAAAGATTGAAATTCAACAATCGAGCAAGGTCTATATTAAAATAGCCCATTGGGATCTTTCCTTCCATCAAAGATTTCATCAGGTTAAGTTTCTTATCGAATTTGTATTCTGTTGCCAAACTGTCGATCATATTGTAGGTGCGGTGATCACGCTTGTCCAGCTCATATTTCCTCATATCCCTCCAAGAAGTAGAATCGATTTCTCCGGCGTCCTCTTTCGTTGAAATTGTGATGTTATCAAAATCGCGTGCATTAATTCCAGGTGGATTAAATTCTATTTTTTCGACGTAAGTACTTCCCTTACCTTGAATATAGCTGTCTGCAAGTTTAGGCGTAAGACTCACCGAAGTCATTTTAATCTCCGTACTCAATTTGACGGGAAACCACTTTTTATTATTGACAAATGCATACTCTTGAATAATCTGTACTTTGGTTCCGGTAGTATCCTCATAGGGCGAAGCCGTTACTTTTTCTAAAGCGTAACCGTTGGTATTGATGTATAAGCGACCCGTCATTCCATTGAAATTCTTCCCCCTTTTCGGTCGATAAAAAATGGTAAAAGTTGTATCTAGCTGATTGATCGTCGTATCTTCCAAAACGAACAAATAACGTTTTGTGCTGCCAAATGCGATCGGGTTAAGATACGTTTTACCCAACAGATCGAACTGATTTTCATAAAAAGAAAAGGATTGAAGCTCATTGGCAAAAGTTGAAAATGCGGGATCTTTGAATCCTGAAACTTTATAAGCGATTATTTCTTCCTTATCTCGCGACGGAGGCATAAAAGTTCGCATTGAAGCGCTCTCCATCAAGAATAAATGTTGTTGTGTGAAAAACTGACGAATCTTGATCAAGGTGCTGTCGGTAGTTGAATCCGGAATTTGGTCAAGCGCTCCTTTGTTCATGTCGAAAATAAATTTGCTATAGCTCGTATAGCGAAAAGCATCATTTTCCATCGGATTATTCACCTTTCTGTTTTCAATCGCCTTGTTTATAATGCGATGAGCAGGATTCTCTCCTGCCAATGCTACAACCTCCTGTAACTGCTGGAAATTTGGTCTTAAATAAATTATTGGCTCAAAAAGATCGATGCGATTAAGCGTAGTGTCTCGGTAACCACCCGCCTTTATTTGTATTTCAATGATATTGTCAACCACAGTGAAAAATCCATCCAGATCGGCAAGAAAAGGCATTCCTGAAGATGGGTAGATTTTAGCAAAAGGAATTACCTCCTGAGAATAATAATCCTTCAATTGATAGGTCTGCTGTGCTTGACTCTGTAAAACAACAAACAAAATTAGAATAGTAGCAATGATTTTCATTGCGATAAAAGTACAATTTATTCAATCGTATAGATAGCCTTTCAACTGAACAAAATTACCCTTTGTAAAAAGTCACAAAAAAATCGATACCTTTGAACGATGTCACCACTTAAAGATAAGCTACGTATTTTAAGTCACCTGACCCTTCCCCGCACAATCAATCTGCTCAATTTACGCATGACTTATTATTATGC
>JBFHIN010000322.1:0-2806 GCA_041596415.1 Crocinitomicaceae bacterium
CATCGACGGTTGTTTGAAACGCTCAAACAGTTCACCCAAAAGACGGGCAGATAGGAGCAAAATTAACAAATTGGTGAAAAAAGGGAGCGAAAAGTGAGGTAGATCAAGTTCCATATTATCTGATAGTTAGAGCAAGTAAAATCGCATTAAACGATTAAGCTCAAAGCTATACAAAGTATTTCAAAGCTGTATTGAAAAAGCACTGAGTTGTTTTAAAATTCACATAAAGACAAAAAATATAACTAATATTAGTTGGTGAAGGGTGGTTATTTACTTTTTTTTCGGAGGCATAGTTCTAAAAATGTAGTCCCAAAGAGGTGAGCTCACTCCAAAGGCGGTCTCATCGTGTAAATGGTGATGAACATGATGATGTACCCATAAATATTTAAAGAAATTGTTGGGAGGTGAACTGGTATGAATCTTATAGTGGATAAAGAGATAAAGGGCATAGCCGATCAAGAAGCCTGGGAAAATGAAATAGACATGTTCACCAAATCCTAACAAAAACACACCAAAAAGTAGGGCTGCTATAAACAAGGCGAGCGGAAGAGGCATGGCTAAAAAATTCTTTTCGCGGGGTACGGTGTGGTGGACTCCATGAATTTTGAACTGCCAATTTTTATTATCCAAATAATTCTCTCCAGAATGATATAAGTAACGGTGAAATACATATTCTGCCAGGGAAAACAAAAGAAGTCCGCCTAAGAATGAAGCCGCCATATTCAATAAGGACTTTCCATGCTCAAAAACGCCAAAGGTGAAAACAGAAAGGGATATTATCACGTAGACAGAAATTACAAAATAGGAATTAGTTCGTGTTAGTTTATTGAGAAAAGGATGCTTAAATAATTCTATGTTGTCCATTGTCAAAGGTGTTTTTGCACTACGTCTCCCTCAACTAGATCAATCCCTTCTTCGCAGTCCAGTGTTAATTTTTAAATAACGCTATCTTGTATGAAAGTATAAATTGCTCTGTATAAAATTCAATTATTTAAGTGAAAGGCTCATTTATTTCAGTGGTTTTAAGTTTTAACGTTTTTTTATCATGGGTCAACCAATTTTTCAATGATAAGTTTGGTCAATTTTTTTGTTGAGAATGGATTTTGACCGCTAATGAGACGACCGTCTTGTTGAACATATGGGATAAATGGTAAAAATCCTTTTTTATAACGGGCACCTCGTTCGTTAGCTTTTTGCTCGACATTAAATGGTACGTATTTCTTCACCCCTGCGAGGATTTCTTCCATCCATGAATAACCGGTTAATTTTTTACCGTCAATTAAATACCTACCGTTAGACAATTTTACGTTCAATAGACCACAATATCCGTGACATACACTGGAAACAATACCTAAGTTTTCAAAAATTGTTCGAGTAATCTCTTGAAGTTTCTCGTTTTCCGGAAAATCGAACATTGTTCCATGACCACCTGTGAAGAAGATCACGTTGTATTCGCTGGGATTGATCTCATCGACGGGTGTCGTATTATTCAATAAGGCCATGAATTCAGGGTTCTTTTTGTATTGATATTCAATACCGGAATTGTAAAACCATTTTAAAGAGCGTGGATCGATAGGACATTTCCCTCCCATAGGACTTGCGATGTCCTGAACAAAGCCTAAATTATCAAATACGTCGTAAAATTGAACAAGTTCTCCAAACCAAAGTCCGGTAGATTTTTCTGTACCTTGATAGGAATCTACATTCGTTACTATGATAAGAATTTTCTTATCCATGAGCTATTGCGCTGAATTCGTTAACTCTTTCAGCAAGTCATCCAGGTCAAGCGATTTTGTGTACATCTCAATTTGCTGATCCTCTGTCTTTGGCCACAGCTCTCTTGGTCTGTCCCAATAAAATTCAATCCCATTTTCGTCAGGATCCTCCAGGTATATGGCTTCTGAAACACCGTGATCTGCGCCACCACTCAAGGGATAACCGGAATCTAAAATTCTTCGCACGATCTCTGCCAGATCTTTTCTTGTCGGCATTAAAATCGCATAATGAAATAAGCCCGTATTGTTCTTGGATGCAGGTTTGCCATTTTTACTGTACCAAGTGTTTAATCCAATGTGATGATGATAGCCTCCGGCAGAAATGAACGCTGCTTCCTGTCCGTAGGTAGTGATCAATTCAAAGCCCAGTAGATCACAGTAAAAACTTAAAGAACGCTGAATATCGGCTACTTTCAGATGAATGTGCCCAATTCTGGTTTGATCAGGCAATTTATAGGCTGTTCCCGTTTTCATAGGCGATCGTTTATCTGTGCAATTATCGTTTTCTTTTTTTATTCTCTTTGTTTCGTACAAAGATCAATTTATGTTTGCTTTTTGGGTTTTCTCTTTGTTCAATATCAAATTGACCCGTAGAATTGATCAATAAGGTAAGTTTCGGGAAACCATAATTACGTGAATCGAAATTGGGTTGTTTCTTTTGGATCAGACTTCCCACATCGCCCAAGAATGCCCATCCGTCTTCATCCGATACATCTGAAATGGATTGCTCTATGAGTTGCAATTCTTTCTGCCCGATAGTATCGTAGCTTTCCTTAACTTCGTCTTTTTCTTCTTTTGTTCCTTTCTTGGATTCCTTGGAAAGAATCTCTACATAAATGAATTTGTCACAAGCTACAATGAATGGATTTGGAGTTTTTTTCTCACCAATTCCAATCACATACATGCGTGCTTCACGAAGTCTGGTAGCCAATTTTGTAAAATCACTATCACTTGAAACAATACAAAAGCCATCCACATTTCCCGAATACAAAATGTCCATGGCATCGATGATCATTGCTGAGTCTGTGGCA
>JBFHIN010000323.1:0-2774 GCA_041596415.1 Crocinitomicaceae bacterium
CAGTGAACAGATCAACCCCGAAGCGCTTTATGCCTTTACCATAAAAAATCAAAGTGAATACATTCATGACGAAAAGATCGGTAAACTCAACTTTGCTTCCGCATATTTGCCGTTTTACAATAATCAGAACAAACTGTTGGGATACTTGAACCTGCAGCATTTTGGTCAACAAAAAGAATTTGAGCTGCAGATACAAAAGTTCTTGGTGGCGATCATCAACGTTTTCATGCTTTTGCTGGCTATTTCAGTGGTGCTGGCCATTTTTATTTCCAATTGGGTGACTGCGCCGCTGCGACTCTTACAGGAAAATTTCGCGCAGATACAATTTGGGAAGAAGAACCAACCGATCTCTTACACCAAGGCCGATGAGATTGGCGCGCTGGTAAAAGATTATAATCAAAAACTCGAAGAGCTTGAGTTCACGGCTAATCAGCTGGCACAGAGTGAACGTGAATCGGCGTGGCGAGAAATGGCCAAACAGGTGGCACACGAGATCAAAAATCCGCTTACGCCCATGAAACTATCCATACAGCAGCTCTTGCGGGTGTACAATCCTGAGGATCCAAATTCAGAAAAGAAGTTGCAGAAGGTGGCCAACTCCATTATCGAACAAATTGATGCGCTGACCAAGATCGCCAATGAGTTTTCCAATTTTGCCAAGATGCCAAGACCCAATGAAGAATTGATGGATGTTGTTCCTGTGCTGGAAAATGTGATCGAATTCTTTATTCAGGAGGAAGCTATCGCGATCGAATTATGGAATGAGGCGGATAACAGTGTTATACGTGCAGACAAAGATCAAATGGTGCGTACCTTCAACAACCTCATCAAAAATGCCATTCAAGCCGTTCCTGAAGAGCGAAAGGTGCAGATCCATGTGTTTGTCAGAAACATTGAAAACATGTTGCAAATAGAAATTCGCGATAATGGTTCGGGCATTCCAAATGAAAAGAAAGCCAGCATTTTCGATCCTTATTTTACAACCAAAAGCACTGGGACAGGACTTGGACTTGCCATGGTGAAGCAGATTGTTGAAAATCACCACGGAGTGATCTATTTTACATCGCAGGCCGACAAGGGAACTTCTTTCTTTCTTGAGTTTCCCTTAAGCAACTAAAAAAGGCCGGAATCCAAGATGGAAACCGACCTGCTTTATAACTATAATCTATGCCTGAATTAACCCGCTATCGCAAAGTACGCGATAAACGAAATATCGATCAGAATGCTCAACGACGCTGCGATAAAAATGTAGCGCATCGGAGCCACTGCCAATAATAAACTTAGTGTTAACATGGTTGGAACAATCACGGCTGTTAAGGTAACCACACTGTTTATTGCTCCCATACCAACGGCAATACCGCCTAAGCATCCAACAATTGTAAGTATGACCGTAATCAATCCAAAACGATTGAATTCTGAGTCGTGTAATATCTTTTCCAGTTTTGTCATCGGTTGAACATTTGCTTCCATCATTTCTCTTTTTTGTATAAGACAAAGTTGAAAAATTCGCTCAGGTCACCCTATGAGTAAAATACTGAAAAAACATGATTTATGTCAGTATTTCACAGAGTTATATGGGCCTCCTACTTAATTTGTGGAAGAAATACGGCTGAATAGGAAAAAACATTGGACGTTACTATCACGCTAAAGCGATAATCAGAAAATATGATCAGTAATGGTTTCAAGGGTTCATTTTGGTTATCAACGAAATAACGAAAATTATCCATTTCTTCGACGTCGGGGCTTATTATTTCACAATCTTTCATTTCTCTGCTTCTAATTCGTACTAAAAACCCAAAAAGATCGATCTTTAATCGGGGCGATCGGTAAATAATTGAAAACAACTATTCCCTGTCCAATGAACGGTCAATTCGCGTCTTGTTGTCGCTTTTACAATTCTTCCAAACTTTTGGCAATGCCGCATTCAAATAAATTGGTAATTTTGTGCGGTACTTAGTATGGAAGACGCAAGGAAAATAGCAGTTATTGGTGGTGGAAGCTGGGCAACAGCTCTGGTGAAGATTTTGTGCAATAACCTCAATTCGATCAATTGGTGGATGAGAAACGAGCAAGCTGTTGCGCATATTCTGAAGTATCGACACAACCCAAATTACTTACAGTCGGTTGAATTTGACCTGAACAAGATCAACGTAAGCACGGATCTGGAAGAAATCATTCGCCCGGCCGACATCGTGATTTTGGCTACACCTTCCGCCTTTCTAAATGACTTATTCAGCAATTTTCCTAAGGAGTTGTTGAAAAACAAGATCGTTTTCTCGGCCGTAAAAGGTATTATCCCTGAATACAACGCTATTCCGGCACGTTTCATCCATAAAACATTCGGTACGCCTTACGATAACATCGGAATAATTTGTGGCCCGTGCCACGCTGAAGAGGTAGCCTTGGAGCGTCTTTCGTATTTGACGATCGCCGGACAGGAAGAAGACGTGGCTGAAGAAATGGCTGAACTATTGAGTTGTCGTTACATCAAAACCACCGTATCGGACGACCTTTTCGGAACGGAATTGTCGGCAGTGCTGAAAAACGTTTATGCGCTTGCCTCAGGTATTTGTGCCGGATTGGGCTATGGAGACAACTTTCAGTCGGTTCTGATATCAAATGCCATTCAGGAGATCGAAAACTTCATCGATGAAGTGAGTCCAATACACCGCGACGTTAAATCGAGCGCCTATCTGGGTGACTTACTTGTTACGGCCTATTCCAAATTCTCACGCAACCGCACTTTTGGGTACATGATCGGTAAAGGTTATTCG
>JBFHIN010000324.1:0-2765 GCA_041596415.1 Crocinitomicaceae bacterium
GAGAACAAGGTTGAGAAAGTTGTATTATCTAGAGTTGAGAAAGTTTCACTTGAATTTACAGACAACTACGAGCTTTTCAAGGCTTTGGAAGCTGCTTACCCGAATGCTTTTGTATATCTCATTGATTGTCCGATTATCGGTATGTGGATTGGTGCTACACCCGAAACTTTACTTATCGAAAGTAACGGGCGTTATAGTACTATGGCACTAGCCGGCACAAAGAAATCAACAGATAATTCGGTTTGGGGAGAGAAAGAACAACGCGAACAGCAGTTCGTAACGGATTACATTTTGGAGCAACTTAATTCCTTAGATATCAAAGAGGTAAAAACAGATGGACCGAAAGAGTTTCATGCTGGACCTGTTAAGCATTTGTGTACACAGTTCAGTTGGGAAAGTGATCAGAATAAGACTGGAGCCTTCATTAAAAATATTCATCCTACTCCCGCTGTAGCCGGTATCCCAAAAGTGAAAGCCTTACAATTGATCCGTGAAACAGAAAAGCATGATCGTGAATTTTATGCGGGTGTGATTGGTGTTAAAACGGAAATGAAATCGAACTTTTTCGTGAATTTGCGTTGTGGACAACGAATCGGGAATGATTTCTTTATTTACGTAGGGGGAGGTTATACCCTCGAATCTGATCCCCAATTGGAGTGGGAAGAAACGCAAAATAAAAAGAAAACTTTATTAAACATTCTGCAAAATCTGTAGTTTTGAGCTCTCATGCAGACAACAAATAAAATAAGCGTTCAAATTCTATTGGAGCAATGCCTAAATTATGGGATGAAACATGTAGTTTGTTCTCCCGGATCTAGAAATGCACCGCTTGTTCTGGCCTTTGACCTTCATCCCGAAATCAAAACGTATGTTATCCATGATGAACGAAGTGCTGCCTTTTTTGCCCTTGGACTTGCTCAGGAATTAAATGCGCCTGTTGGCGTGGTTTGTACTTCCGGTTCTGCAGCCTTGAATTATTACCCTGCCATAGCGGAAGCTTTTTATCAGTGTGTGCCCCTTGTGGTCATGACAGCTGATCGACCAGCTGAATGGGTAAATCAGGGAGATGGACAAACCATCGTTCAGCGTAATGTGTTTCAAAATCATATCAGATACGCTTTCGATTTTAATGAAGCGCCAAAAACGGAGGATGAATTATGGTTATTGGAAAGAGAAATTGCCGTTGCATTCAATGAAGGTACAGTTTATTGGAAGGGACCGATTCATTTTAATGTTGGACTTAATGAACCTTTGTACGAAAAAGTAGAGAATTATCTTCCTCGAAAAGCACGTAAGTTGTCGATCGTTCACGGTAAATTTGAGTTAAGTGATGCGCTACATGCTGAATTAACATCAAAATTGTCAAGTAAAAAGATTCTTTTGCTGTGTGGACAATTACCCGTTGATAATGCTTTAGCTGAGCAGATTAAAAATTTTTCGGACAATACGTCCGTTGCAGTGCTCGTAGAGAATACTTCCAATTTGGTTGATATGCGTTTCGTACATTGTATAGATCGTACGTTGAACGCAATAACAGAAAATGAAATAAGGGACTTTCAACCGGAAATTTTAATAACGGTAGGAGGGGCAGTAGTTTCCAAACGTATTAAAGCATTTTTAAGAAATAGTAAAGATTGCGAGCACTGGAAAGTAGGCTTTGAATTTCCGTATATGGATACGTTTCAAAAACTTTCGCATTCTTTTCAGGTGGAGCCGCATGCCTTCTTTCAATGTTTGAACCAATTGCCCTTTGAGAGGAACACGACAAATTTCGGGTCGAAATGGAAGCAGAAAGATTTTTTAGTGCAGGACAAATTGGAAGAATTCTTCGATAAGGCAGAGTATGCTGACCTGACAGTTTTCGAGCTCATCTTAGATTATTTACCTGAAATGACGCACTTGCACATGGCGAATAGTTCAGTTGTTCGCTATTGTCAACTTTTTGATCCCGTTAAAAGCATTGTCTATAAAAGTAATCGTGGTACCAGTGGAATCGATGGGAGCACAAGTACTGCGGTGGGCGCATCCAACGTAAATGCAGAAGATCTCCATGTGCTGATTACTGGTGACGTGTCGTTCTTCTATGATAGTAATGCGCTATGGAACAGGTATTTGGGGCCAAATCTGAGAATAATTCTGATTAACAATGGAGGAGGCGGAATTTTTAGGATCATCGAAGGTCCGAATTCCTCTGATCAATTGGAAGAATATTTTGAAGCTGAACATAGTTATGAGGCAAGATCCCTGGCAGAAGCTTTCAATGTAGAGTACTATCAGGCCAACACTTTAGTTGGAATTGAGGAGGTCATGCAAGATTTTTACAGCTATGACCCACTAGGTAGAGCAAAATTATTGGAAATAAAAACGCCAAGAGACAAGAATGCAACAGTGCTAATGGACTTTTTTAAACAATGTAAGTAGATGGACTTTGAAATTTTATTGACCTGGAATGGTTTTATTTATTTGATCATTCTTTCCCTATTGGAGATCGTATTAGGTATTGATAACATAATTTTTATCAGTATAGTCACTGACAAATTACAAAAAGAAGAGAAACGTAAAGCTAGAAACTTAGGGCTCACCTTGGCTTTGGTCGTGCGTTTGTTCTTGCTTAGTGTAGTAGTGTGGATCATGGGCATGACTGCGCCTTTGTTTTCAATTTTCGGAAATGAGATCTCGGGTCAAGATCTTGTATTACTATTGGGAGGACTTTTTCTTATCTATAAAAGTACGGTTGAAATGCACGCAAGCATCACTGGTGCAGA
>JBFHIN010000325.1:0-2758 GCA_041596415.1 Crocinitomicaceae bacterium
AATATCTCAGAACACGAGTTTTTCCCAAACTGTCTAAAAAGTCCGGATGTGTGAAATCGATACCTTGATCTACGTATCCAATAATTACATTTTTCCCCGTGTAAGGAGAAGTAAGGCCGGTGCCTAAATGCACTGGGTCTACAACATGCATTAATCTTGCAGTATCTGCGAGTGCTGCCGGCGGTGCAAATTCGAAGTAATAGTTCTTTAATGCGTTGGATTTGCTTTGTTGATCGATCCAAGATGGTGTAGTGGTAATAAATAACCAATTCGACGTTCCATATTTGACGGTTATTCTTTCACGTTCCAGTAAAGCTCTTGTTGCCGTATCATTGGGTACACAAAAAGTTGTTTTTTCGTTAGGGGCTTCTGCTAATACTTTGTCAAAACCGAATTTTTGAGTTTGAGAATAGGTAACCAAAGCCGCGTTAATAAGGAAAAGGAGTAGTAGTGAATATTTCATAGGTACCATTTATAAGTTATATTAACCAAAAGACGTATTAAATTACCCGATAGTTAAATAAAACGCCATTTTTCACGAATAATTTCTTAATTTCATCCAATTAATTCAACAATTTACTAAAAAAAATGAACAGAAGAATAATACAGCTAAGTTTGGCCATTTTCTCATTTGGAATCACAAACTTACTATATGCTCAAGATAATAAGGAAATTCTGAACTGGTATAATGGGAAAAAGCCAGGGATGGAAACTGAGAAGGCATATAAAATGTTGAAAGGTAAGGAGTCAAAAACGGTAATCGTAGCCGTTATCGATTCTGGAATTGACGTTGAGCACGAAGATTTACAAGGGAAAATTTGGACCAATACTAAGGAAATTCCTAACAACGGTATTGATGATGACAATAACGGATATATTGATGATATTCATGGTTGGAACTTTTTGGGTAACGCAAAAGGTGAAAATGTAAATGAGGCTTGTTTAGAAAAAACAAGAATTTTAAGAAAATTATCTGTTAAGTATGCAGATATTGATCCTGAAACAATTGCTGCAAGTGATAAAGCTGAATATGCTTTGTATGTAAAGGTAAAAGAAGAAGTAGAAGGAGAGATTGCGCAGTACACTGCTTATTTGGGACAGTTAGACATGTTACCAATGTTGTTGGAGCAGGTTCCGATCATGGTAGGAAACACCATCGGTAAATCCCCTTACACAGTGAAAGACCTCGAAAAATGGAAACCGAAGGACGATCAAATGATGCAGATGAAAAGCTTGGCAATGGCCATTGCGACAGGTGACCTTTCTAAAGAAGTTATCGAGGAACAAAAGCATCAGATCCAGCAAATGTTAGATTACAATTTAAACGTTGACTTTGATGACAGAGCCTTGATCGGTGATAACCAAGATGATTTTTCTGATAGAAAATACGGTAATTCAAATGTTGAAGGACCAGATGCATTGCATGGTACGCACGTAGGAGGAATTATTGGTGCTGTACGTGGAAACGGAAAAGGTGGTGATGGAGTTGCTGAAAATGTGCAATTGATGTCATTACGTGCTGTTCCTAACGGTGACGAGTTTGATAAAGATATTGCTCTTGCGATCCGTTATGCAGTAGACAACGGTGCTCAAGTAATCAATATGTCTTTCGGAAAGGCTTATTCGCCTCACCAAAAAGAAGTTTATGAAGCGTTTGCTTATGCAGATTCAAAAGGCGTATTATTAGTTCACGCCGCTGGAAATGATAATGCGAATGTTGATGAGGAGCCTAATTTCCCTACATCAAAATATTCTTTTCAAGATAAAAAATTGGATCATTACTTGACAATTGGTGCATCAACAAGATTTAAAAAAGAAGAATTGGCAGCGTCTTTCTCTAACTATGGACAAACAACTGTAGACATATTTGCTCCTGGATTTGAGATCTATAATACTGTTCCTCAAAGTTCATATCAAAAACTTCAAGGTACATCAATGGCAGCGCCAATGGTTTCAGGAGTTGCAGCCATGTTGAAATCGTATTTTCCAAGTTTAACGATGAAGGAGATTAAGGATGTAATGATTGCTTCGGCAACATCGTACAAAGGAACCAAGCAAATTAAACCAGGAACTGACGAATTGGTAGATTTTGCTTCACTTTCGATTTCCGGTTCAGTAATCAATGTGAAAAATGCTGTAAAACAGTGTAAAGCATTGGAAAAGCAAAAAACAGGAAAATAATTTAAGTTTTGAATAAACGGGCTACTTTAGGGTAGCCCTTTTTTTATGCCTATGAAAACTCTATTGACATTATCAATTGCGCTGCTTTATTTTAATTTTTCGAATGCTCAGGAAAAGGAAATGAATGCATTTATTGACAGTTGGCATAAAGCGGCTGCTGAAGCGGATATAGATGAATATTTTGGTAAAATGGACGATTCTTTTGTCTTCTTGGGTACAGCGCCCGGAGAAAGATGGTCTAAATTGGAATTCTATGCCTTTGCATCACCTTATTTTGAAAAAAAGAAGACATGGGATTTTAAACCCTCCAACCGCAATTTTTATACATACAAAAATGCTAAGCTTATTTGGTTCGATGAGGATCTTGATACATGGATGGAAGGTTGTCGTGGAAGCGGAATTTTGATCAAAGACAAGAGAAGAGGATATAAATTGCTCTATTACAATTTGACAGTTCTGATAGAAAATGAAAAGATCGAGTCTTTTATTGAATTAAGAAAACAGTAAAAAAAAATCCCCCGATAAAACTCGGGGGATTTTTTTACTTATTTCCTTTTGCGTAATCTGCTAGAAATTG
>JBFHIN010000326.1:0-2754 GCA_041596415.1 Crocinitomicaceae bacterium
ACCTTCGTTTCTTGAAAGAGTTCTTATCTGAACCTTCTCTGCCACCATAAAAGCAGAATAAAATCCTAAACCAAAGTGTCCAATGATCTGTTCAGCACCTTCTTTTCCTTTATACTTCTGAACAAACTCCTCTGCACCTGAAAATGCGATCTGATTGATGTATTTATCGATCTCCTCTGCAGTCATCCCAATTCCATGATCGCGAATGGTCAATGTCTTCTCCTCTTTGTTTAAAAGAACTTCCACCTTAAGATCCCCAAGCTCTCCCTTAAATTCACCATTGGAGGCAAGAACTTTTAGTTTTTGCGAAGCATCCACAGCATTTGAAACCAATTCTCGAAGAAATATCTCGTGATCGGAATACAAGAATTTTTTAATGATCGGAAAAATATTCTCCGTTTGTACATTAATTTGACCTGTTCTCATTTGTTTAAGTTTTTGATTCTCAAAAGTCAATCTTTATGCCATGAGCTATTTAGGTGACAAACTGTCTCTATTCACGACAAATTGTCGATTTCCGATTCCAAAAAAATGTATTTTTACAAGAAAAAACTTGGAAATATATACCTTCATCTTTAATGTCACGATAATCCTGTTGGTCGGATATTTCAATCTTTACAAACTACAGCATATTTCCAAATGGAATCTTTCTTTAGCACTTGGTTTAAAAATATTGATAGGTATTCTGTTCACATATTTATATGCTGCTGTATATGGTGGCGGTGATTTAAGCAATGATGGTGGTTCTTTTTTAGTTGAAGCAAAGCTTTTGAACAACGTCTTTTATGCATCACCAATTGATTACTTCAAATTATTGACTGGAATTGGTGAAACCACTGAACTTATAGATAAGTATCTGTATATGACGGATTACTGGTCTGCCGGAGATCTATCAGTAATTAATGATTCCAAGAACATCATACGCTTCCACAGCTTAATACAGTTTTTTTCCGGTTCATCTGCCTTCATTCATTTGGGAATAACTTGCGCACTTTCCTTATTTGGCTTTGTGCAACTTTACAAGGCATTTCAACCATACGTTAATTTAAAACCTGTGATTTTTTTCTGGCTTTTGCTTTTAGTGCCCAGTACATTGTTTTGGACATCGAGCTTGTTAAAAGAACCTTTTTTGTTACTAGGATTGGGATTATTTGTCAATGCTGTGCTCTCTAAAGCACCCTTAAAATCGAGAATTACCAAATTATTGTTCGGAGCTTTGATATTGACAGGAATTAAGCCATACATTTTAGCCATTTTGTTATTGACCTTGTTGGCCTATTTAACTCATTTTGTTGTATTCAAACAAAAATGGTGGAAATCAATAGTCTTATTTATTAGTGTAAGCATTTCAATGGTAGTTTTTACGCCAAATCTTATTGCTAAAGCCACGTATTTTCTTTCCCGAAAACAATTTGATTTTATTAATGTCGGTCGTGGTGGAATTCACGTAATAGCTGAAAACCGGCAAATCTATTATTTTACTACCGAGCATATAAAGGATCTAAATATTTCTGATTTTCAAAAATTAGAAGATAACATTGGGATCGTTTTTGACGTTGCTGAAGTGGACGTCTCATTGAAAAGACCCATTGAAGGATATGTCTACAACATGGGAAGTATTGAAAAACCAATTCAAAAGAAAATATTTCCTTCCGATTCAAGCTGGAAAGTGCTCTATTATTCCCCGAGCAGCGCAAGCTATATTGAAGTAACACATATCAATGATTCATTTGGCCAGTTGATAAAGAATATTCCTGAAGCACTGGTCAATAGTATTTTTCGACCATTTATTACCGATAAAGGGAGTTTTTTAAAATATTTCGCCATACTGGAACTCCTAGGTATTTTCAGCTTTTTAGGCTTGGCTTTTTTGCGAAGAAAAAAATTGACACAACAGGAAAAATCGATAATTTTTTGTTTGGTGATCTTTTCTATTTTATTGAATTTACTTATCGGTTGGACAACTCCCGTCATTGGTGCCATTGTACGTTATCGTTTTCCGGCCCAACTTGCAATAATCTTAATTTGTTTCATTTTAACAGATTTTAATAAATTTCGGAAATGGAAAAATATATCCTCATAACTGGCGCAACATCAGGTTTCGGATTGGCTTGCGCGCACAAATATGCGGCCAATGGGTGGAATCTCATCCTGACAGGAAGAAGAAAACAACGCCTCGATCAGCTTAAAAAAGAAATCACAAGTGAAAATGACGTAGAGGTCATCATCTTGAATTTTGATGTTAGAAAAAGAGCTGATGTTGCTGCACATTTGAATTCATTAGCTGAAAATGTTAGAGCGAATATTCTTATCCTCATTAATAACGCAGGACTTGCTGTTGGTAGAAGTGCGTTATCGGACGGAGATCCTGACGATTGGGACACAATGATAGATACAAATGTTAAAGGTCTGTTATACGTGTCAAAAATTGTCATACCGTGGTTAAAAACAAACAAAAAGGGACATATCGTCAACATTGCTAGTATTGCGGGGAAAGAAGTTTATCCTGCTGGCAACGTGTATTGTGCTACAAAGCATGCGGTCGATGCTCTTTCACAAGCCATGCGCATAGAATTGGTTAGCGACAATATTAAAGTTACCACTATTGCTCCCGGAGCAGCAGACACCGAATTTTCATTAGTTCGATTCAAGGGCGATAAAAATACGGCTGACGCTGTCTATGACGGATTTCAACCATTGTCAGCAGAAGATATCGCTGAAACTATCTTTTTTGTGACAAGCACTCCGGCTCAT
>JBFHIN010000327.1:0-2745 GCA_041596415.1 Crocinitomicaceae bacterium
GAAAGGTATTTCAAACTCACATTTTTCTGTTCGTAGAGAGATGCATATCCTAGATCTGTACCGTAAATCCCTAAATTTAAAGCTTGTTTATGTTCAGTAGTGTAATTATTTGCACTTGTAATTGGATTAAGCAAGCCTTCATTAAAAGGCAGATTAAGCGATTTTATCAGCATTGCTGTTTGAACGGGCGAGGGAATACTAAATATTTTCCCGTCGAAGTTTGTGTTCAATGAATTGTTAGGATCTAAGGCTTCCTTATCAATTTCCTTTTGATCGTCATTGTTTTCAGGACCGCCGCAAGCTACGAACAGCACAAAAAGCGCAAGAAACAGGCTTGATGCAAAAAAAGTTCTTTTCATAGATAGTGTTATTTTCTTTGCTAAATTAATAAAAAATGCATAGTACTTTCTTAATTGCATAAAAATCTTGAAGGCCCTAAAAGTTCATTGAGATGATTATTTTTGTTCAAAATTACAGTGTATGAATATTAGGCCAAGAAGGAATAGAAAATCAGAGGTGATTCGTAAAATGGTGGAAGAGACAAAGATCGGTGCCGAACACGTTATTTACCCAATTTTCTTGAAGGATGGCAATAACATAAAGGAAGAGGTTAGCTCATTGCCGAACAATTACCGATGGTCATTAGATAAACTGTTGCCTGAACTTGAAGCATGTATGAATTTGGGAATCATGACTTATGATCTCTTTCCAGCGGTTGACGAAGATTTGAAGGATAAGATCGCATCCTATAGTTATGCCGAAGAAAATTTTTATTTACTCGCGATCCGAAAGATCAAAGAAACTTTTCCTGAATTAATACTAATGAGTGATGTGGCAATGGATCCGTATTCTTCAGACGGACACGACGGCTATGTGGAAAATGGTAAAATCTTGAATGATGCAACTTTGCCGATCTTAAATAAAATGGCGTTAGCGCAGGCACAAGCTGGAATTGATATTATTGGTCCCTCGGACATGATGGATGGTAGAGTAGGGAGCATTCGCGAATACTTGGATCATCATAATTATTCGGATGTATCCATTATGTCATATACTGCAAAATATGCTAGCGCATATTATGGACCTTTTCGAGATGCTTTAAATTCTGCACCTAAATTGGGTGATAAAAAAACGTACCAGATGAATCCTGCCAACAAGCGAGAGGCGCTTCTCGAAGGTCAATTGGATTTTGAAGAGGGTGCAGATATGTTGATGGTTAAACCTGCGCTCTGTTATTTGGATGTTATTCATGTTTTAAAGGAAAATTTCACTATTCCTATTACTGCTTACAATGTAAGTGGTGAATGCGCTATGTTGTATGCTGCAGCTAAAAACGGTTGGTTAAATTATGAAAGTGCGATGTATGAAATGCTCTTAAGTATGCGTCGTGCAGGTGCGGACGGAATTCTTACCTATTTCGCTAAGGATTTCGCTCAGTTGGTTAAAAAACATTAAAGACTTTGCGGTTCAATTTAAAAGTGTATTTTTAAATATATGGAAGACGGAAATTTATATCCACCCAAGCCGCATCTAGCGGAACCTAAGTCAAAAGGTAGTTTGGCGCTTACTATCTTTTCGGTGGTGTTGTTCATAATGACATTCCTTTTCATATTTACCGATGAAGTAGACTTTGTTTTTCAACTGATCATCGTTCTTATCGTTCATGAAATGGGACATTTTGCCTTGATGAGACGCTACAATTATAAAAATGTACGTATGCTTTTCATACCGCTCATGGGCGCCTTTGTTCAGGGAAGTAAAGAAGAATATTCTCAAAAAGAAAGTATATATGTCGTTGCCGCCGGACCATTTCCGGGAATATTGATTGGCGTATTATTAATACTTTTTGCGGCGAGTTCACAAACGGTTTGGATGGTAGATCTAGGACTCTTGTTTATTTTCTTAAATCTCATTAATCTTTTTCCACTAGACCCACTTGATGGTGGACAATTATTCAAATTGATGATCAAAAGAAACCAGGATCTATTTTTACTTGTATTCACATTTGTTTCTTCCCTGATCATGATTGGTATTGGTTGGCTTATGAATAGCTGGATCTTAATTGTATTTGGATTCTTTATGGGCTTTAGAGTTCGTACAATTCAAAATCAGTATCAATTGCGTAAGGAACTGCGTGAAGAAGAAGTAAATTTTAGAACTACTTATAAAAGATTGAGCAATCGTGATTTTTCGAAAATAAAGCAAGTGTTACTTGAACATACACCGGCTTTGCGCAATTACATAGAAAATGTCTCGGAAGAAATAGCAGAACCGTTAATAGCAAGTCAAGTTAACAGTGTATTAGTGAGTCCTATTAAAAGAGATGCGTCACTATTTTTCAAGGCACTACTCATCTTTATTTGGGTGGCATCATTTCTAACTCCCTTTATTCTATTTTTCTTTTTTTCAGAAACAATTCAGGAAAACTATGAATGGTACTTACAAGTCCTTTCAAATCAGTGAGAAGGTCGGTTTTCTGCATGAATCAGGCAGAGGCATTGTGACAGCCATTTTACCTTCCAACAAATATCTGGTATTGGATGATGATGGTTTTGAAAATGAGTACCGTTCTGATGAGCTCATTAAGTTGTTTCAATCCGACAAGAAAATTGAGGATGTGATTTTAAAAGATGATCAAGGCTTTCCTAAAATCAACAACTCAAAAAAGAAAAGCAAACAAAGTAAATCGCGAAGAATTATCGATTTGCACATTGAAGAATTAGTTGACGATCATTCGACTTGGTC
>JBFHIN010000328.1:0-2740 GCA_041596415.1 Crocinitomicaceae bacterium
ACAGGTTTTATTGGATGTGTTAGCCGGCGATAGGGGTGCCTTGAAACAAGTGACAGGAGCCTTGATCGGTTTGAAATTCTCACGTTCACATGAATCGGAAGCGGATGAACGTTCAGTTATGTATTTATGTCCCACTCCTTACAATGCAGCTGGTGGTGCTGGTTTCTTTAAGAAGATTCAAGATATGGGAGGAGGAAGAGTTCCTGAATTCTTAAGCACACACCCGGATCCGGGCAATAGAATTGAACACTTTGAAAACACAAAGGTTACAATGGGATGTACAGGTGATAAAACTTTCGTAACTGAATACAAAGCAATGGTAGCAAAACTACCTAAATAGGAACAAGATGAAAGAAAAAAGAACTTCACTACAGGATATTGCTACAGCTGTAGGAGTTTCAAAAGCGACAGTTTCCTTTGTGCTGAACGGAAAGGGTGACGAGTTTAATATCTCCAAAGAAAAACAGAAGTTGATCCGCGAAAAAGCACGTGAGTTGGCTTACGTTCCCAATTTTTTCGCCAAGAGTTTACGTCAGGGTAAAACAAAAACGATAGGACTTGTTCTCGCTGATCTATCGAATCCTTTTTATGCTGAGTTGTGTAAAACGATCCAAGAGGAATTGTACGCTAAGGGATACAATACCTTCATTGTAAACACCAATGATGATATAGAATTGGAAAAAACCTTGATGCGTGAATTGATCCAACGCTCAATTGACGGAATGATCATAAGCCCTTGTAATCAGATCGATGCCCTGATACCAATCCTTAATGAGACCCACATTCCGGTGGTATTTGCTGACAGACCCGGCGACGATCATGCTGATTTTGTGGGTGTCGACAATGAAAAAGAAGCGCGAAAATTGATCGATTCATTCTCTAAAAAACCAAAACATTTGGTTGTGTTGACACATAAGGGAAATAATGTGATTACCATTGAAAAAAGAATAGAAGGAATCAAGAAAGCTTGTAAAGATGAGCATATCGATCTGACCCTTTTACCTTTGACAGAAGATATTGACCAAGTAAAATCTGCTATAAAAAAGGAGATTGAAAAAGGAGCCGATTCTTTTCTTCCTTTAAACAATAAATTAGCTTTCAAAACGCTAGCTGCGCTTAAATCGCTGAAGGCAAAAATTCCGGGAGAGGTGCGTTTGATCTCTTTTGATGATAATGAGGCCTTTGAATACATGGAACCTGCAATTTCAGCGCTGCGTCAACCGATTTCACATATTGGGAAAGAATCTGTTGACCGCATGGTGGATCGCCTCAAAGAATCAAGAGTTCCGGGTAAGCATTTGTTGTTGTCTTGTGAGTTCATTGCCCGTGGATCGCATTGATCTATTGTTTAAAAACACGTGTAACTTCTTGTTGACCTGTTTTTGTGCTTTCTAGTTTAAGCAAATAAATACCTTGTGCTAGATCCGAGACGTTCAGACTAATTTTGTTGCCTTCATTATAAAACGCTTTCACAAGTTGTCCAGTTGATGTGTAGAGCGTATAATTCAGATGCGTAGCTGTAGTGAAAATTTCCATTTCGTTCGATCCTTTCATCTGATAGCTTGAAAAGAGTCCTGATTGTTCGATACATTTCGTTCCAGAAATAAGGTCTGATCTACTTGTTTTACCGTCATCATCAATGGTAGAAATGCGGTAATAATGTTGTTGTAGTATTTGAGGAATATTACTCTCTATACTATAATACCGTAGTTCAGTGCTGTTGCCTGCACCTTGAACTTGTTGAAGAGGATAAAACACATAACCATCGAAAGTGTATTCGACCAGAAAATGATCAACACGATTTTCAGAAGCGGTCGTCCATTGTATGAGCTCTTTGTCACCGGAACATTTAGCGGTAAATGAAGTCATTTCAGCAGGTAAAATTACCAATGTCTGCGGACAAAAATATTGTTGATTATTCAATCCACCTGTTGCAGCGGTGGCCCCCCAATAAACGGTGTTATTTCCGCCAAAAACGTTGGTTACAAAGTCATGAACACAGGTTAGGCGAAGTGCGCCATCAAAATATATGGACAAAGCTTTAGTGGTGGCGTTCCATTGAATTGAAACTGAGTGGATTTGCCCGTCGTCAATACTTGAACCGTTGGCTTTGGCTGGTGTCGGACCACAAAGATGAGAGGAATTCAACATGTTTCCATCAACCTCGACAGCTATGTGATCAGCCAGTAAATCAACGGCATGGGTTGGATTATCGTTATCATAGGTATCAAATTCTATAACCAAGGCATTAGGAATTCCACCGGCGCCAAGTTGACCTCCACTTTGTCCACAAGCTCCGGGATTGGGCTGAAATGTAAAGGTTGTGCCATCAGCACCATTCACATTGTCCCCAAAATAATAATCCAAACTCAAATTGAAATTGGAGTTAAAGTTGATCGGTGTTGCATCCCATGCACATCCTGTCTGATTATTCACTTCAGCGGTTAATTGGATACACTCTTGTCCGCCAATTGTTGTATTCTGAGCGCTTCCATTCAATTCCCAGCAGTTGGTATTGGGCATAGAAATGGATTGCGTGGAAGAATTTCCACAAACTGTATATTGTACAGTGTAGCTGGCTCCCGGTGTTCCATTTGTAATAGCACCTGTATTCGGATCTATGGATACGGAACCGCCCGGATTGGGATTAAAACTAAAGGTTCCTCCTGTCGTTCCGGTTATTGTGGCATTAGCTCGTTTACAGCTCACAGCTGAAAGGGTAAAACTTGGATTGATAACG
>JBFHIN010000329.1:0-2737 GCA_041596415.1 Crocinitomicaceae bacterium
CAAAAGGAAATCGATTCTTTTGTGGTTGAAGAATATTGGGAACTCAAAACCCTTTATCGCGAAACTGAATTTCTTTGTCAGATCGATAGACTAAAAACGCAGGAAAAGGCTGAAAGCGGGTTGGCGTACTTGAAAGACAAACTTTTTGAAGTAACTTCATTCGAACAAAAGGAAGGAAAAGAGGGTAATCCAAGACTTTATGATCTTACCTCGTTGCAGGTGGACGCCAACAAGAAATTTGGTTTTTCGGCCGACGACACACTAAAACTAGTTCAAAGTTTATATGAAAAGAAACTCGTAACCTACCCACGCGTTGATACCACTTATCTTTCAGAAGATCTTCATCCGAAAATTCCGGGAATATTGAAAGGCCTGAATTACTACCAGCGTTATACTGAATCACTTTTACAACAGGAAATCCCGAAGTCTAAGGCAGTTTTTGACGATAAAAAAGTCACGGATCACCATGCGATCATTCCAACCGGCGTTTCTCCTTCCGGAATAACACCCGCAGAGCAGCAGGTATATGATCTTATTGCTCGGAGATTTATTTCCGTCTTTTACCCTGAATGTAAAGTCTCCAATACAACGGTGTTAGGAAAAGTAGATCAATTGGAATTTAAAGCTACCGGAAAACAGATCATTGAACCAGGCTGGAGAGTGGTTTATGAGGACGACAAAAAAAAGAAGGACAGTGCTGATGAAGAACGCATTATGCCAATTTTCACAGAAGGTGAGTCGGGTCCACATGAGCCATTTATCCACCAAGGAAAAACCTCCCCACCCAAGCCCTATACGGAAGCTACACTGTTAAGAGCGATGGAAACGGCCGGAAAACAAGTTGAAGACGAAGAAATGCGTGAATTGCTAAAGGATAACGGAATTGGGCGTCCATCTACCCGCGCAAACATCATAGAAACGCTCTTTAAGCGAAGATACATCGAGAAAAAACGCAAGAATCTTTACGCGACGGCAACAGGAGTCGGACTAATTGATACCATTCAAAATGAATTGCTTAAAAGTCCGGAACTTACGGGTGATTGGGAGCGCAAATTACGCCTTATTGAAAAAGGAGAATATGATCTAGGTGTTTTTAAAACCGAGTTGTTTCAAATGGTTCGTGAACTAACAGACGAAGTTATTTTCAACACTTACCGAAGAATTGAACTCGTTTCTGAGAAACCTGCCGCCGAAAATAAACCCAAGCGAGCAGCAGTTAAAAAAGAAAAGATAAAGATCACTGACATTGAGTGCCCCAAATGCTCCTCTGCAAAACTCATAGAAGGGAAAACTGCGATTGGTTGTTCCAATTATAAAGTATGTGATTTTAAGATACCATTTGAATTGCTCGGAAAAAAGCTTACCCTTAAAAACATGCTCGACCTCATTACAAAAGGAAAAACCGGGAAAATAAAGGGAGTTAAATTGCCCGGAAATGAAAAAACTGGGGAAGCAACATTTATTTTAGACGATCAGTTCAATATATCTATCGAGAATTAACATAAATTAAACGTATCGGACATGTAACCGAAATAGACAATATCTATTTTTGTAGTGCGTTAATAGCACATGTACACGATGAGACAACAACTACTTATTACATTTTTTGCATTTATTGGCACGTTTCTTTTTCAAGGATGTACCAAGAATGCTATCACACGATCTGAGGAATTCACCCTAGCCATTAATAAAGAGGCGCATTTGCAAGAAAATAGCGAAACAACATTAAGTATTACCTATCAAGATCTTGTTGAAGAGTCGAGGTGTGCACCCGGAGTGGTGTGTGTTTGGGCAGGTAGAGTGCTTGTTAAATTAAAAGTTAACAACGAAGAAATTCAATTAGGATTAGGACACGATCAATACCCTAACAGTACAACTGTGGATGGATACGCAATAGATTTGCTCTCCGTAAAATACTCAAGTGATTCGAATTTCGGGGACAAAAATAAAAGTTCCATAGTCCTGCGTGTGAATTAGAATCTTGTCTAAGATTCAATTTAATTAATTCGTTGAAATTCACTAATTTTCCGATAGGGCTTACCTGAAAAAGCAATTAAATGGAAAATAACGGACTATTCACCGCCTTACAGAAATACATTAAAATAGAGAGTTTTAGTGGTATCTTGCTTTTTGTAATTACCATCGCAGCTTTGGTTTGGGCAAACTCTGAATATAGCAGCACTTATTTCTCTCTCCTACACTATCACATTGGTCTTCATTTTGGTGATTTCGAAATTTCCAAATCACTTACTCATTGGGTGAATGACGGATTAATGACCATTTTTTTCTTTCTCATTGGACTTGAAATTAAACGTGAGGTTTTAATTGGCGAACTAAATACACTCAAAAAAGCTAGCTTACCCATATTCGCCGCGGTGGGTGGAATGTTCGTCCCATATTTAGTGTTCAAATTTTTAAACAGTGACCCTGAGGCAGCATCGGGTTGGGGAATTCCCATGGCCACAGATATCGCTTTTACACTTGCAATTCTTCAAATTTTAGGCAAAAGGATTCCTAATTCGCTACGGATATTTTTAACTGCCTTTGCAATCATTGACGATCTAGGGGCCATCGTTATAATAGCCTTATTCTATGGTGAATCACTCAACTTTATATTTCTCTCTATCGGATTGGGGCTTATTTTAGGATTATTTCTCTTAGCTAAATTCAATCTTTTTAATAAGTATGTTACAATGCTTGTTGGAATAGTAATTTGGGGCTTATTTCTCAAATCAGG
>JBFHIN010000330.1:0-2731 GCA_041596415.1 Crocinitomicaceae bacterium
AAGAGTTGACACCGATGGTGGCAAGGAAGATGGAGCTGTACAAGTTGGACAAATCAAATATGAACCGGAATTGCGCCTACTTCATTTAAAGGATGGCGTGAAGAAATTGACAACCAAAGAAAATCAGTTGCTTGAGCTATTGGTGAAAAATGAGAATGAAATTCTGGACAGACATGCTACCCTTCGAGCAATTTGGGGCGACGACAACTATTTCAACGGCCGAAGCATGGATGTTTACATTGCCAAATTAAGAAAGTTATTGAAGGAAGATCCATCGATCGAGATCATGAACGTGCATGGAAAAGGATTTAAGTTATTGATAAAATAGGTTGTTCTGTATTCTACACGGATAATAGTCAGCTTTGTCACCAACTTTTCCTAACTTTGCAACGTTATTGATTTCGTGAAGAACAACGTCAAATATATCTTACAGAAACTTTTAGGCTTTCAGACCTACTTGTTCGTTTTTGCCTTGTTCAAGATCAGAACACTGAAAAGAGACGCCAAAGAGAAAGACTTTTTCCATTTTCTCTCCCTTCTCGAAGATGGTAAAGGCGCTGTTTTAGACGTTGGTGCGAATATCGGCATCATGACCGTTCATTTGGCGCATAAATTACCCAATTCAACCATTCACGCTTTTGAACCGATTCCGGACAATGTTTCTGTACTGAAGAAAATAATTGCGAAATTCAATCTAAAGAAGATCAAGGTGCATGAAACGGCAGTTGGAGAGCACAGCGGTCAAGTACAAATGGTGTTACCAACCAACGGTAAAACCAAAATGCA
This sequence comes from Crocinitomicaceae bacterium, assembly GCA_041596415.1. Classification (GTDB taxonomy): domain Bacteria; phylum Bacteroidota; class Bacteroidia; order Flavobacteriales_D; family Crocinitomicaceae; genus M0103. Next base: position 787 of record JBFHIN010000330.1, read on the forward strand.
AGGTCTTTCACACGTCAAGCACGACTCAATCACTGATTGGAACTTGGGTGAAGAATACAATGTGCGGCTCGAAAAATTAGACGATCTCATTAATGGGGAACCGATCCAAGGTATCAAGATCGATGTGGAGAACTTCGAGTTTTATGCGCTCAAAGGCGGAAAACGCATATTGAGTCAAAACAAACCCGTTATTTATGCTGAATTATGGGACAACGAGAATCGCAAAAACTGCTTCAACTTATTGGAAGAATTGCACTATCAAGCATTTGTGATCGAGGAAGATGAGTTGGTTCCGTTCAACGCTGACATGCACCAAAAACAAAATTTCATTTTCAAGCCCAATTAATCCGTACTTTTTGCGTTTCAAGACCGCATGCAAAAAAAATTCTTCAGCAACCTTATTCTTATCATTATTCTTAACTTATTGGTTAAGCCACTGGCTATCTTTGGAATAGATGCCACGATACAGAACCGCGTGGGTGTTGAAGCTTACGGACTCTATTTTTCTTTGCTCAATCTGTCTTTTCTGTTCAATATTGCCATGGATCTGGGCATCAACAATTACACAACCCGACACATGGCGCAATATCCGCATATTGTTTCGCGCTATTTGGGTAAGATATTCAGTTTTCGTTTGCTGCTTTTTGTTCTTTATGCCATCATTACCTTAAGTTTAGGATGGATCATAGGTTATCACGGCAAAGCATTTTATTTCCTCCTGTTGTTGATCTTTAATCAGTTACTCGTAACGTTTATAGCCTACTTCAGAAGTCATTTTGGTGGCCTGCATCTATTTCCCATTGATGCATTGATCTCTGTTTTCGACCGAATTTTGTTGATCGTGATTGCGGGTTATTTGCTGTTCTTTTCTGCCGCTGGTCAACGCTTTCAAATTGAATGGTTCATCTGGATACAGACCATCTGTTACCTCGCCACGTTCGTATTGGCCTTGGTGCTGCTCACCAAACACATCGGCTGGCCAAAATTCAAGTTCAACTGGGTTTTCTCGCTGGCCATCTTAAAGCAAAGTTATCCCTATGCCTTGCTCATTTTATTGATGATGCTCTATACACGCACAGATTCCATTATGCTGGATCGTTTGCATCCAAATGGTTCTCAGGAAGCAGGTGTTTACGCACAAGGATTTCGTTTACTGGACGCCTTTTTCATGTTCGGGATGATCTTCGCCAATTTACTATTCCCGATGTTTTCACGAATGATTAAAACGGATAAACAAGCTATACCTACACTACTACATTCGGCTAGAAACATATTGGTCGGAGGGTCAATTTTGATCGCTTTCCTGAGTTTCTTTCAAGCCGAGACCTTTTTAAAGCTCATTTATTCAAATGCCATTGCAGAATCGATTCCTTCCTTTCAATGGTTGATGTGGAGCTTTATCGGTATGTGCATCAGTTTGATCTATGGAACACTATTGACAGCCAATGGAGATCTGCGTACACTTAACATCATCTCAATTTTAGGCATCCTCATCAATATTGGACTTAATCTCTACTTAATTCCAAAATACGGTGCTTCAGGCGCAGCATTTGCCACGTTGTGCACACAAGGATTGACTGCTGTGGCCCAATTGTATGTGGCACATAAAAATTTCCACATTGCCTTTCCATGGCTACAATTTTTACGATATGCAGGATTTATCGCTTACTTAATTCTGCTTTCTTTTGTCGACCCAAATTACCAACTGATTTCCCTGCTCATAGGTGGTACTTTCGGTCTTTTTCTTTTCCGTTTAATTGATCTAAGGTCGATTTCAAAAGCCTTTCAAAAGAATTTGTAACGGCATATAATAAAACGATGGCAATGCAGTTAATGCACATGTAAGTCGAAAAGCACCCAAACACAACGAAATTTGCTAAATTCGCAGCTATAACTATAACAGGAATGACGGATCAATCAAATATGCTTGAGCAACCAAGACAAA
>JBFHIN010000331.1:0-2731 GCA_041596415.1 Crocinitomicaceae bacterium
AATACAGTTTCTGCGCTGTAATCAAAGCAAACCCCTATTTTTCATCTGTACTCGTTTTATCTGTCATCCGTTTACGTTTATCTTCAAAAAGCCGTCATTCGTTCAACGAACCCTTACGCTTGGTAAACGCTTTGGTAAATTGTTGTTTTTAAAAGGATTAAGCTTTAAGTTTGTGAGGATGTATACGTTAGAAAACCCCGCTTTTTTGCTCTCATTAGAGGAATTGGGGTGTTTTTTGGGGGTGATTAACGAGCTATGGGTAAGTTTACGGAAAGACATCCAAACGGAGAAAGACAGACACGTGAATCACAAAATGACTACTTTGATAGTTCTTAAAAAGAAATTTTAAAATTGAAATACAAAAGTGGAGACCAAAACCCACTCTAAAAAACGGGGCCTAACCGAAAAGCCTCACAAGTAGGAAATTAAAAAGGAGACTGAAATGAAAAGTAATTACACTGTTTTGATAGCGATTGGGTTGATATTACTTGTGGCTGTTTTAACAAATCCAAATCAAGACCGTCATAAAGAAGTATTAAGGGCAAAGTTCAATTCATACATGCAGAAATCAATGTCTGAAAGACATACTGAATCGGGTAACGAATGGGAACAAGCTGGACAGGCTTTGGGTATGATGCTCGGCGGAGCGTTGATAGACGGAATAATTTCAAATTTAGTGATTACCGATAATTATGTGATATTTTCCACAACAAAAATGACTTGGAAAGGAGAATCAAAAGTAATTGGAGTTGGCGTTTTTGGAAATGTCTTTCTAACAAATAAAATAGATAAAGCCCTTAATGAAGGACTTCTATCTGAATAGAATCAGCCCATAACAACGAATATAACTTATGGTGGGGAAAAGGGCTAAATCAATTAACTAAATTGGTGATAACATGCGGATTAAAATAAAAGGATTTTAGTGACATATAAATATTAATTGTTAATTAATTTGCAATTAATTAACCTATAGCTTAATTTTGCAGTGAAAAAGGCGAAAGAAATAATTAGAAGTTCAGATGGAAAAAGGATTATTTGCGTAGATATAGATAATTGGAATGAAATATTTGAATATATAAACCAAGATGAAAAACACAAAAAGAAATTCAAGTATATATGTGGTGTAATATTGGATGGCCATAGGAATACAGATGTTTATGATAAGGAAGATATTAATGACAAATGTAAGGATGTAACTGCAATGAAGTTCTTCAAAGGCCATGATAACGACAGGTTGTATTGCAAAGAGGTTTCACTTGAAGACAAAACATTTGTAATAATCGCTTGTGAAATTTTTAAAAAGAAAAAAAGCACAAAAAACAATAAAAAAAACATTCCAATAATTAATAAAATTGGGGAATCAAAATATGAAATCATTAGAAAAAAATATTCAAAATCTTGATGCTGCATTTGATCACTTGTTTGAAGATTTCGAAATGGATTATGATATCGAGGCTAGAGTACTAGCATCAAAAGTTCTATCTGAAATTTCCGAAATAACGGAGAAAAACAAGTTAAGCAGAAAGAAGGTTGCTGAACTTATTGGAACTTCAGCCAGCTATTTAACTCAGTTATATCGTGGTAATAAACTATTGAATTTTGTAACTCTGGCTAAATTGAAGGATAAACTAAATTTAAATATTGAAATAAAAATCAAAGAAAACATTTATAAGGATAAAGTTGTTGATTTTAATTACCAAAATCTTGGTAAAGAAATAAATCAAGGGTTAAAAAATACGAGTTGGCAAATATTCAAGAATTTAAATACCGATGGTCTAGACCCCTTTGCCGGTGAAGTGAAATCTTCAATGAAATTAATTAAACAACAATTGACAGCATAATGAAGTTAATAAAATCAGAGTTAATCCTAGAGGAATTTTTTGTTTTAAATTCAAATTATAGTTTTATTGAACCTGAAAATGGTTCATTTATCCCAAAAGAGTTAATTGATGATTACGATGTTGATATTGATTTTATTGTAAGGGATGTAAAAAATGAAGATAATAAATATTTGATTTTTACCAAAGTAAGTGTTAATGATGAGGAAAACAAACACTCTGGTTATTCTCTTTTTGCTGAAGGGGTTTCGATATTCAGTTTCAATGCAAAATCCCATTTTTCTGAAAAACAAAAGTCAGAATTTTTGTGGTCTTCTGGGGTTTCCATTTCTATTAATAACATAAGGAATTTTCTATCATCAATGACATCATATTTTCCTTTGGGTAAATACACTTTACCAAGTGTAGATTTAACAAGTTTATTAAATGAAAAGAGGAAAGCGCTAAATAAAAAAAAGTAAAAAGAACAAGTAACTTTCTGTTTACATACTTTTTAGGATACGACCTAGAAAAGTGCTTCACCAAACTCTATCTCCGGATCAAAATCCGCCCAAACGCTGCTGTTCTGCAGCGTTTCTTTACTTTAAATCCGCATTTTTTTGATTCTGTTTTATAGCTTGGATAGTTTTCGTTTTAAAAACAATTAAATAAAATGATTAAGTTTGATAGCCAAAAAAAACAGGATTAAACTCCACTACAAACTATATGCTTGAATACAAATACAAATAAAAATAGGCAGACATGAAAAACAATTTTCTTCTTTTTAGCTTTCTTATTCTCCTTGTTAGCTGCACGAGCAATAAAAATTTTGAGTTAGCATCGGACATTTATATTTTGGATAAAGAGAATCCCATCGAATCATTCGATGACTTAAGCAATAAGCTCCAAGGAAA
>JBFHIN010000332.1:0-2731 GCA_041596415.1 Crocinitomicaceae bacterium
AAGAATATTGGGTTGTCGCAGTATAAAAATTAATCCTAGAAAAACACACGCCAGCCAAAAATGCCTTATCGAAAAATGGATGAAATACAATTTTACGAAATATAAAAAGGCGGTTATGGCGAAGAGGGAATAAACATGACTAAATCCCGAGTCATAATTGGCATAATGCGTAACTGAAGTGCCAAGCACCAAAAAGATCTGACAAATGACAATTATATGTTTTTTCAGGTCGTAGAGAAGAAGTAATTTCTTTAGAAAAAGGATAGATAAAAAAAGATAAAAGAGTGTGGATACAAAAACAGTACGATGAAAAGCGTACTCATAACCTGTGAAAGATTTCCCACTAATACTCTGGTTTATGTATGTATAAGTGAAAAAAGGAAGTTGTAAAAATGCTGTTCCGCACGGATACTTGTTCACCATGAAACTGTTATAGTCAACGTATACTCCAGTCGATTTTATGCGTTCGTATAATTGGGGTTGTCGCTGAATATCGGAGTCTTTCCGATACAAATCGTGGTGAATAAATATGGAGGGTAAATAATCGTAATAACCAACACCATCAGAACTGACTGTTTTCTCGACGTTACCAATATAATTATTGATAACAAATAGAAGACTAAAAATGATTAATAGTTCAACAATAAATGAATTAAAAAAAGAAAGTAGTGTTTTCAAATTTAAAACGTTGAAGCTGAGATTGAAAATTTTAGTTGAATAAGGCAGTAAAGTTAATAAAAGAGCAGTTGAATGTTGAATTTATTTTAATCGAAGGGATAAAAATAATGGATGTTAAAAAGAATGGGCGTTTACAATGACTTTTTAAAATTTTGAAAGATCAATCCATATCTAGACTTGAAAAGTGATTTTTAACAGAAGGCTATAATTAAGGAGAAATAATTCCATACAAGCATTTAATCTACTGATTAATAATTATTTGTAAAGCTGCTGTACACTGATTTTATCACGAGCAGTTTTTTAGAATTTCTTGGCAGAAATCCTTATCTTAGCTTCGGTGAAAAAGATTAAGGGAAATACCATGGTAGAGGCCATACGTGCGGGGAATGATGCTCCGATCTATGACATCTATAAGCTTCACCGTAACGAATTTATTTCCTGGGCACGTAAAAATTTTAAGGCTACAAATGAACAAGCCAAAGATGCTTTCCAAGAGTCTGTACTTGATTTTTATCAAAACGTAAAAAGTGGTCAATTATCCCATTTAACGAGCGAATTAAAAACGTATTTATTCCAAATAGGTAAGTATAAATTACTCAATGTTAAAAAAAAAGAAGCTCGACTCACTTACCTTGACGTTCTTCAAGTGATAGAAGGGGGAGAACTGGAAACTTTTATGGAAGAGGAAAATAATGCTTATAACAAAGAACAAATAAGTCGTGCTATTGAAGGATTGCCTGAAGATTGCAAGAAGGTGCTGAAGTTATTTTATTTTCAAGAATATGATATGGAAAGTATAGCGCGCGAAATGGGTTACGCCAATAGTGCAACTGCGAAATCCAAAAAGGCTCTTTGTATGAAAAAATTAATGGTCGAACTTAAAAAACTTACATCAGTGCTAGTATTGTAATGAACGGCGAGAAAGAACATATCGAATTATTTGAGAAATACCGTAACGGAGATCTTTCACGTTCTGAAATTAAAGATTTTGAGGCGAGATTGGCGTACGACTGGGATTTTAAAAAATCTTTTGACGAGTACCTATTGGTCGAGGAAGAAATAAAGTTACATTTCAGACAAGAAATGAAAGCCAAATTAGATGCCTTAGATCTTTCATTGAATCATCATACAACCAAAACTTTCAATTTTAATGGGATTAAATCCAAGTATTGGGTAATATCCGCTGTGGCCGCTCTTTTAGTAATTGCTTTTTTATGTTATCAACATTTCTTTTCATCTCCAAATTATAAAGAGTTGGTTACTGCCCATTGGCCATATGAAGAAGGTTTACCTGTAAAAATGGGAAATGAAAATAAGTATGATGACGCTATGAATGCATTCAAATTACAACGATGGGAGGAAGCAGAACGTCTTTTCGATAATTACAATTCCGACACTTCAATTTATTTTCGTGGAGAAATTGCCTATCAACGTAATTTATTGGATGAGGCCTTCAACCTTTTCTCTGACATCCAGAAAAATTCATCATACCATGATGAGGCACAATATCGCATGGCATTAGTGTTGTTGGCACAAGGAAAAGTCAATGAAGCAAAGGCTAAATTAACGTTGGTTTCAAAGCAATCTGTGAGTTATAAAAGCGAAGCGAAACAACTGTTAAAAGATTTGAAATAATTGCTTGATTAAAAAAAACTAACATCTCTCCGATGTAGATTTTGATTCAAGATTTCGAAAAAGGATTTCTAAGAGATGGGCCTATGAATAAAGGTAGCATAACTAAAGGAATTACTAAAAGGATCCACCAGAAATCAGAGATACTCAGCTTTTCATCTTTTTCAACTCGTAATAGTTCTCCCAACAGTCGATGTCCACCCCAATAGTAAGGGGCCGCAAGTTTTTCATTTGGGGCTTCGTTGATTTGTTCCAATTGACTTTTTCGTAATGCTTGTACAGAATTATTTTGTTCTGACAAGTGTAAATAGAAACGACTCAGCATTTCATTGGAAATTTTGTCATCCACTTCCCAAAGATTACTTAGTACCGTTTTTACACCAATTCCTTGAAAAGCTCGCACAAAACCATCCACACCGTC
>JBFHIN010000333.1:0-2728 GCA_041596415.1 Crocinitomicaceae bacterium
AAAAAAGCGACAGCCTTGTCTTTCTCAAATGTGAGAGGAAAAAAAGTAACGGCTGAGATTGTTCTTCCGGAGCAAATTGTTCGCGAAGTGTTAAAAACCACACCTCGCCAAATTGAGAAATATTGGATCGCATCTACGCTTGCAGTGACACAGAGTGGTGCAATCGGTGCGCAAGGACATGTAGCGAACGGATTAACGGCGCTTTTCATAGCTTGTGGTCAGGATGTGGCTTGTATTTCTGAGTCATCAGTTGGCCTTACGCGTATGCAAACCCTTGACAATGGTGATCTGTACGTTTCCGTGACCCTTCCTTCCTTAATTGTAGGAACGGTAGGTGGAGGAACATCACTACCAACCCAAAGAGAATGTTTAGAGCTTTTGGGCTGTAATGGTCCTGGAACTGCACGCAAGTTTGCTGAAATTTGCTGTGCTGTAGCATTGGCAGGTGAGTTATCCATAGCTTCTGCAATGTCAGCAGATCATTTTACTTCAGCGCATGAAAAACTTGGACGATAATGGAAAATAATGACAACGAAAGGACCTTTTTATACCGCTTTCTGATCTACCAAAAAGAACGTTTTCCTTTTATCGCAAACGGGGTAATGATCGGAGCGTTTACTTTTTCAGCAGCTGCATATTCAGTGATCTGTAGAGGCAAACAAGGTTTTATAGATATTCAGGATTATCTGATCGGTGTTTTTATCACCGTTACACTTTTTTTTCTTGTTCGCATTTTTGATGAGTTCAAAGACAAGGAGGATGATGCTAAATATCGACAGTATCTGCCGGTCCCAAGAGGACTGGTTTCATTAAAAGAGTTGGGAATCGTAGCGGGAGTCGTAATTTTCTTGCAACTGCTAGCTATTCTTACCCTTCAGCCAAAAATGTTCTTGCTTTACGTCTTGGTTATTGCTTATCTTTTATTGATGCGTGTGGAGTTCTTTGTCCCAAAATGGCTCAAGGAACGTCAAGTTTTGTACATTACTTCACATATGGTAATTATTCCACTGATAGATATGTATGCCAGCGGTTTGGATTGGTTGCTGGCGGGTGCACAACCGCATTATGGCTTGCTATGGTTTTTTGCGGTATCGTATATGAATGGAATAGTACTTGAGTTCGGAAGAAAATTACGGGCTCCGGAACACGAAGAGCTAGGTGTAGTTTCCTATACCGGATTATACGGAACAATGGGCGGAACAATTCGCTGGATTGTAATTCTGTTGATTACGCTATTACTTGCGGTTGGTGCTTCTCATTATGCTGGTTTTGGTTTCGTCTCAACGATCGTACTTTCAGGTTTTTTTCTGTTATGTGTTACACCCGCCGTACTTTTTCTTCAGCGTCCAACACGCAAATACAGTAAAATGATCGAATATGCTTCCGCTTTATGGACAGCTTTGATGTACCTAGCCCTGGGGGGAATTCCAATGTTATATGAATTATTTTAAGTGGAGATGATATTGGAAAAAGTGGAAATAGGAGGGAAGGCAAGTAACCTGAAAAAATTGGACGAACTGGGAATGAATGTACCGAAGTGGACGGTCATTTCGGCCTCTGTATTGGCTGAACAAAACATCTCGGGCGAACTTTCTTCGAACCAACTTTCAGTACCTGTTCAGGTTCAAGATCAGATCAAAACGACTTTTGGTTCTAAGGCTTCAGAAAAGTTCTATGCAGTAAGGTCTTCTGCTGTAGGCGAGGATGGTATTCAGCATTCTTATGCAGGATTATTTGAAACTTATTTAAATGTGCCGTTTGATGAAATAAATGAGCATATCATCAAAGTATGGTCCTCCATAAATGCTGATCGCGTGAGTAGTTATCGCACAGAAAACAAGTTGGAAGGACAACAACAGATCGGTGTGATCATACAGGAAATGATCGATGCGGACATCGCCGGAGTGGCTTTTGGGATAGACCCCGTTACCGGGGATGACCAAACAAAGGTAGTTTCATCGGTTTTTGGTTTGGGTGAGGCCTTGGTTTCAGGTCAAATTGATGCAGATACTTTCCATATCGGCAAAGAAAAAATAAGTTCGAGGTTAGTTGCTAAGGACAAGCAATTGAAGCGAAACAAAAATGGCTCTGGAGTCGAATATCAGGAAGTAAGTCCTGAAAAACAACTTGAAGCTACCTTAAACGAAAGCCAATTGAGTGAAATTGCTGAAATTCTGGAAAAGCTGAATAATGCTTTTGGTTCACCCCAAGATATAGAATTTGCATATCTGAATAATGAATTGTTTCTGCTTCAAACGCGACCAGTAACGGCTGTTGGACACGTTCAAAAAGGAGAATATATTATTTGGGATAACAGCAATATTATTGAATCATATCCCGGAATTACTTCACCATTGACCTATACGTTCATTATAAAAATGTACGAAATGGTTTACAGACAATTGGTTGGACTTTTGGGTGTTAGTAATCGTGAAATTGAGAAACACAAAGATGTATTCGCCAATACATTAGGACATGTTCGCGGCAGAGTGTATTATAATTTATTGAACTGGTACAAAATGCTAGCCATGCTTCCCGGATATTCATTGAATGCTGAAAATATGGAGACCATGATGGGAGTGAAGGAGCGATTTGAGTTGAAGGAAGATTTTGGTATGAACAAAGGAATGGCCAGAATAAGAATTCTATTTATGGTATTTAGAATGATCTGGCTGCAACTACGACTACCGGGTGAAAGACGAAGATTTATGCGTTTTTTGAATCAAGT
>JBFHIN010000334.1:0-2720 GCA_041596415.1 Crocinitomicaceae bacterium
ACTGAAACTGCATTTTCAACGGCTTGTTCAGTAGCCACTCGTTGAATCGATTGAATGACAATTTTTTTAGCCTCACGGTTTGCATTCAATTTAGCTTCTTCCGTAATTTCTTTGATGTAAGTCATTGCTCCAGTACGAGCTTCATCTTTCAATGCCTCCATTAACTGGTGTTTGGCATCTTCCGGAGATAAACTGCTAATTCTGGAAAGTTCAGCAACTCTTTTCTCCTGGAGTTTATCCAACTCCTGATGTTTCAACTCAAATGCTTGCACTTTTGCACTGAGTTCGTTTTGATTTTTTTCGAGTTCTTTTTCTTTACGACTAACTTCTTCAATTTTTTGGGAAAGCGTCTTTTCTTTTGCTTTTGCTCTGTCTTCAGTGGATTGTAAACGACGTTCTTTATCTTTCATTGTCGTTTCGTGCTCCTCTTTAAGTTTCAAAAAACGTTCTTTTGCTTGAAGAATCTTTTCTTTTTTCATTGCTTCACCTTCCAGCTCAGCCTCTTTAATTAATTGCTCTCTCTTACTTTTGAGAACAACGTTGAGAATGACAAAAGTCGCTATTGCGCCACCTGCCAGTCCTACTAATATCCCGATTACCAAGTTCATTTTAAATAATTATATAATTAAACAAACGAGCCTAGCGCCGAATAAAAACAGTAAGGAATGATCTAATCTAACGAATCGATGTTTTTAGACAAATTTTCTAATTGCTGTTCAATTTTCGAATAATCCGCCACATTGCGATCATCCGAAGTTTTTTGTCCAGTTTTTGTGGAAAGCTGAAGCGCTGTCATTGCCAGCAAATCTTGCATATCCTTTACGGCATAGTTGTCCTGAAGCAATTTTATTGCCTTGTTGATGTCTTCAGCGGCTTTTTGAACTTTAGCCTCTTCACCTTCATTTACCGTGAGCGGATAAGTTCTGCCTCCAACTACTACCTTAATGGACACTTTCCCCATTCGTTATTTTTTTAACTGCTGAATGCAGTAGTCAATTTCCTTTACAAGTTCTTCAATTTCCGCATCACTTCTTTTCAGAGATCCCGGAACTTCGACGTGTTGACTTCTTTGTACAGCCAATTCCTCTTCAACATTTTTCAAACGTAAATTTCTTTCCTCAAGGTCTTTTTTTAATTTCGATATATCACCCTGAAGATTGGAAATTTGATTTTGTTGATCCATGTTTTTAGCGCGCTCATCCTTTAATTTTTGATGTAACGCACTTACTTTCAAGTTGATTTCATCAATAATATGTTGAATGCGTGAGGTCATGAGTTTGCACTTTGTACAAAAATAGTATACTAAGCTATATCCACAACAATTTTAAGTGATTCTTACCACATTTTTTTTCAAAAGCGTATTTTTGATAAATGATCCGATCAACTATTTTTCTTTTCAGTATTCTCTTACTTTTCTTCGATGTATGTTCGCAAAAAGAACAGAGTTATACATTTAGATCTCCCCTTAATATTCCGCTTGTTTTAGCTGCCAATTTCGGTGAATTAAGGCCGAATCATTTTCATATGGGACTAGATTTTAAAACAAACGGCGTCGAAGGATTACCGCTATTTTCAGTTGAAGAAGGATATATTTCCCGTGTTAAAATTTCTACAGGTGGATATGGTAAGGCCGTTTATATTGCTCATCCAAACGGTATAACTAGTGTTTATGCTCATTGCTCTAGATTCATCGGTAAACTCGACTCATTAGTACAAGCAATTCAAAAAAAAGAGCAAAATTCAGAAATAGAGATTTATTTGACGGCCGATGATGTGATTGTAAAAAAAGGTGAACAATTTGCCCTTACAGGAAATACGGGTAGTTCTACAGCACCTCACTTACATTTTGAATTGAGAGATACTGAAACTGAAGCTGCATTAAACCCCCTGCTATATGGCTTTTCTATTGCTGATACTAGATCACCAGAGATTAGGTCCTTAAAGGTCTATTCCCTAACAAATGAAGGGTATATGATTCCGGGGAAATCGAAAACAATTCCAATTGTAAAGGGAACGAAAAATTATTCTGTTTCAGGCAATCAGGTGGTACTACCCTCTAATTTTTGTTCATTAGACGGAGGTGTTGGATTTTCAGTAGAAACAGTTGATTATTTCAATGCCGCGAACAATGTATGTGGGATTTATAAATCTGCACTCATCTTAGATGAAGACACCTTGTTCCGAACGCACATGCATAAAATTCACTTTGAACATTCCAGATATATAAATAGTCATAAAGACTTTGAAGAATATAAATTCAAAGGAAAAAAAATGCATAAAACGTTTAAAACATTAAATAATCCATTGACAATATACGACGAAGCATCGACGGGATTAATTTATTTAAAACCGGGAGATTCGGCTTATGTAAAAATTATTGTGGCAGATGTTGCCAAGAATCAAGCAAATGTTCAATTTAAACTTAAAATAGAACAAGGAAATTTATCTTCAGTCAAGGATCATTTTCCACACAGTACTTATTTTCATCCCGACTCAGCTTATTTCTTCCAAAATGCACAGGTTGCTGTGGCCATTCCACGATTCACCTTTTATGAACCATGTTTAAAGCAAGTAAAATTACAATTACCGATCACTGTGGCAAATTCGAAAATCCCAATTCAGGAAGCCATTGAGATTAAAATTAAATCAAGCCAAGTTTTCGACCAAAAGGTATACATTGGATTAAAAGACGACAAAGGAAGAAAACATGCATTAACCAC
>JBFHIN010000335.1:0-2702 GCA_041596415.1 Crocinitomicaceae bacterium
AGGAGATGTAATATACATTGATGCCGGTATATATAACGACAAAAACTTGAACTTAACTATAGCAGGAATTAGAATCTTAGGTGCAGGTCCTTCCTCAACTGTTTTTGATAATGCAGGGGCTAGTGCCGACTTAAATAGATTATTCAATATTTCTGCCAATAACATAACACTTGATAACTTTATGGTCCAAGGTTATAATTATGGTGTCGGTGGCGCCAGTGCTATACAGATCAATGGTTTTAGTGGAATTGTTTTAAATAATGTCTTGGCTGACGAGAACCGTCCCGGTGGAGGGGCAGCAACTATAGTAGTAAGTGGCGGAGCCTCGGTTACGTTTACTGGTGGTGGGTCAAATTGTAATTCTACAGGATCTGTAGCAGGCGGTGGTGTTAACGTGGAAGGAAACAATAATACGGTTACTTTCAACAACTATTCTTTTTCGAATAATTCCAAAGATTTTCAAGGAGGATCGGGCTTGTATGTAGTTGGAAATTCGACAACGAGCGTAACAGTAAACAATTCTATTTTTTCAGACAATCGAAATACTTCAGCAGAAGGTGGAGGTGCCATTTATGTATCAGGAGCTAACCTTACCGTTAATAATACTTGTTTTAACAATAACAGTTCGTTTCAGACAGGGGGGCCAAATTATGGAGGTGCGATAACCGTGGGCAGAGCTGCAACCTTAACACTAAGTAATTGCACTTTTAATGGTAATACCGCAGTAAATAGTGGGCGAGGTGGTGCAATTTCAATCAATACATCCTTCTCTAATGGATACAACGGAACAGCGACCGTGAACATCACAACTTGTAGTTTTTCGGGTAATAATGCCACTAATGGTAAACACCTGTATGCACGAGTTGGATCTGGCTACAGCTCAGTTTTTAATGTAAATGAGAGCTCCTTTTCGGCGTCAGGTCTTGATATAACTGATGGAGGTTCTTCAAGTATCTCTGTTCAGAATTCAAGCAATCCCTCTACTTCCGGCACAGTGACAAAAGTGAATACTTTAGCGCCATCTACTACACCATCTACCTCTTGTCCAGTTTTACAAGGTAGTTGTTATGGAATCGTATTGCCAACTGAGCTAATAGATTTTTCAGCAGATTGTTTTAATGAAGGATTATACCTTAATTGGTCTACAGCATCTGAACACAACTCTGATTATTTCATGGTAGAAAGAGCTGACAAGGATCTAGAATTTGTTGAGGTTGGACGTTTAGCTGCAAATGGAAACAGCACTTACAGAAATGATTATTCCTTCGAGATAAAAAATGAAAACAAACAATTGAATTATTATCGTTTGTACGCTTATGATATAGATGGTACAAAATCTTTATTGAAAACTATTTCTAATGAAAACTCCTGTGGTCAAGATGACCAGGATCACTTTAATTCCTATTTCAACGGGATGAAAAAAAGATTAGTAGTAGAAAATAAGTTGTATAACAGAGAAACGGCAGACTTGTTCTTATTCAATGCTTTAGGACAATTGATCTCACTGAACAAACTAAATTTTGAAATATCCCAAAATAGCTTGGAGGTGGAGCTGCCTCAAGGTATGGTTTCGGGGATTTACTTGGTAAAAATTGAAACTTTAAGCGGGTCAGAAATTCATAAAATCTATATCTCAATTCAGTAGGAATGATAGCAATTAACACATATAAAGGTATTATTCAATTCTTAAGGAATGGATGAAGAAAGCTATGTCTATTAGTGTGGCCTTTCTGAATCCTCAGAAAGGCTTTTTTTATAATCTTAAATTCATAATTATGTATTACAATCTTAACACGGTTCTTTTCAGAAATGGAGAATTTTTAAAAGCAGTTGATGCAAAAACCGATTTATTCAGCCAAACCATGCATTATGGGAATGGAGTATTTGAAGGAATTCGTTCTTACGACACACCCGATGGAACAAGGATATTTAAAGCAAAAGAACATTTTGATCGTTTGCACTATTCTGCAAAAATGATGCACATCAACTTGACGTATTCATCTGCAGAACTTGAGCAGATCACGTATAAGTTATTAGAACTAAACGGACTTAAGGATGCGTACATACGTCCACTCGTTTATCTCGGAGACAACATGTCTCTAACGCCTACGGATGAAGTACATGTTGTAATCATGGCTTGGGAATGGGGAAAATACCTAGGAGATCAAATGTTGAAAGTAATGCTTTCTTCCTACCAGCGTCCTAATCCAAAAGCATGTCATGTTGAAGCCAAAGTGGTGGGTCACTATACCAACTCAATACTTGCAACGACAGAAGCAAAAAGCAAAGGGTTTGACGAGGCTTTACTTACGGATATGAACGGGAACGTCGCTGAGGGACCTGGAGCAAATTTCTTTTTTGAAAAAGACGGGAAATTAGTCACAGCACCTCTTGGAAACATTCTTTCAGGTATTACGCGTGCGACCGTTCTTGAACTCACAAAAGAACTTGGAATCGAGGTTGAAGAGCGATTCTTTAAACCCGAAGAAATAACAACTGCAGACGCAGCTTTCTTCTGTGGTACTGCAGCTGAAGTTATCGGAATAGAACTATTCAATGAGTATAAATTCCCAATGAAATGGGAAGATACGAACAGTTATTTGGTGCAACGTATGTACAAGCGCCGAGTGTCATTAAATGAATACAAAGAAGTTTATCTCTAAGAAAATGGAATTGAATAAATACAGTAGAACAATAACACA
>JBFHIN010000336.1:0-2692 GCA_041596415.1 Crocinitomicaceae bacterium
ATCGCCATGTTGGTTGCTATGCGTGATGGTTGTTTGTCGGATACAACGTATTTTACCATTAATGTTGGTTTCGCCGGAAATGAAGACGTTTCTTTTGAAGATGTCAATGTGTTTCCAAATCCGTTTTCAACAGAAATTCACTTGGTAGGAATGGAAATATTAACTATTGAATTGTTGGATCTGCATGGAAGAAGTGTTTCTGTTGATCATAGCGAGAAGGATGGACACCATATTATTCGCATGAATGAAACGCTTTCAAAAGGAATGTATTTATTGAAAATTCATCAAGCAGATGGGCTTGTTTCAAAAAGAATGATGAAAATGTAATTTAAAATCAGGGACTTAAAATAAATTCTAAAAAAGAAGTTGATGGAAGTCTTGATATAGAAAAAAATACTGCTATATTTGCACCCTCAAAACCAATTTTGTGTTTATGGCGAGGTAGCTCAGTTGGTTAGAGCGCAGGATTCATAACCCTGAGGTCGAGAGTTCAAATCTCTCTCTCGCTACAAAAAAAAGCCTTCATCTGAAGGCTTTTTTTATGAAGTAATTTTTTTAGTCCAGCTGTTTTTTAACGAAATCCATCAATTCTTTTAAGTAAACTTCGGAGAAATCGAATTGAATACCGGCAGTATTATAGATTTCAGGAATTGATTTAGTGTATCCTAAGCTTAAGGCATTTTTGTAGTCTGAAACGGCTTTGGATTTGTTCTCCAAACTATTCTTCCACACGCCTACGGCTCCAAGTTGGGCGATCGCATACTCAATATAATAGAAAGGTACTTCGAACAAATGTAGCTGACGTTGCCATGAAGTGGCTTGAACTTCCTCGTAACCTGTCCAGTCAGTCAATCCTGTACCGTATTCTTTATTCAGAGATATCCACTTTTCCGATCTCTGCTCATTGGTGTGGTTCGGGTTTTCATAGATCCAATGCTGAAATTCATCGATCTGTGCGATCCAAGGAATGATTTTGATAACACTTTCAAGTTGTTCAGTTCTTGCTCGTTTAAAGTCCTCTTCGTTCGTATAGAATTGATCCCAGTGTTCCATCGTTAATAATTCCATCGACATTGAAGCCAATTCAGCCACTTCGGAAGGTAAATTTTTAAACCCGGTAAGTTCAAGGTCGCGACTTAGGAATGAATGCACAGCGTGTCCACCTTCATGCACCATTGTTACTAAATCTCTCTGGGAGCCTACGGCGTTCATAAATATAAACGGAACACCGATTTCGTACAAAGGATAGTTATATCCTCCCGGAGCTTTCCCTTCTTTAGAATCTAGGTCCAAATGATTCATTTTATCCATAGTTTCCAAACATTCCGCAAAATACGGATCTATGATCCTGAAAACTTGGATAGTTTTACTAAGCAATTCAGTTCCTTTGTCAAATGGCTTAAGCGGAGCTTTACCTTCCGGATCTACTTCCAGATCCCAAGGTTTAAATTTGTCTTTTCCTAATAGCTGAAGTCTTCTACTTTGGATTTCTCTCACTAGCGGAACAACTTGATTTTTAACCGCTTTATGGAACTCGAAACAATCATCTTTGGTATAGTCAAAACGATTGAGCGCTTTAAACTTGTAATCTCCGTATGAGTTGAAGTCTGCATTTCGGGCTAGTTCATGTCTTTTTGCAATAAGTTCGTTGAACAGATCGTTCAATTTTTGCACGTCCTCTTTGCGACGAGTAGCCATTTTTACAAATACTTCTTTTCGAAGTTTTTCGTCTGTTTCTTTAAGAAAAGATGCCGCTTTCTGCATGGTTATCTGCTTACCGTCCATTTCAATACTTTGAGCGGCGGAGATAGAACCATATTCCTGGCTTTTTTCACTGATCTCAGATTCAAGGGGTATATTTTTTTCTCTGAATAGATCTAATGCTGTCTCTACAGAGCGAAAGTAAATTGCATATTCTTTGATCTTTTTAAACTCTTCGAAGAACAAGTTGTTCTTCATTTTTTTATTCAATTGATCCTCGTAAGGAGCAATCTCGGGTTGGATTTTTGTCACAAATATTGTGTATGCCTCCTTTAAATCGTTATCTCTGGTGTCAATTGTCATGCGTATATATCGCCACGCGGCATCTTCCTCGATAACAGCTTCTAACTCACTTTTGTCCTTGAGCCATTGCAAGTACTCTTCTTTTGAGTCTATCGTTCTATTTACCAGATCCTCAAAATATGGCTTGATGTCATCCCAAGTTTGGATAGCAAGATCCTCTTTGACAAAAATTCTTTTTTTACGTTTGATCTCCATAATATTCAAAAAAAAAGCCGGTATCACCGACTTTATTTTACAATTTTTATTTTCCTCTGCTGCTTCCTGTCTTAACGGTGGAAGCTTTTTTAGCTGCTGCCGGTTTGGCTCCTGCCTTTGCTTTTCCTTTGTCAGCTGCAGCGGCTTTTGTCTTTACGCCTTCTGCTTTCTTTGGAGCGGCTTTCTTCGTAGTTTTTGTTTCTTTCTTCTCAGCACTAACATCAGAAGTTTCTTCCGTTGCTTTTTCCTTCTTAGGAGTAGTTTTTTTCTCTTTTTCTTCCGTTTCTACCACCAGATTCCCTGATTTATGAAGAAGGTTATACCACTGGAACATTTTTTTAACGTCGGATGGATAAACGCGCTCCTGATCATAGTTGGGAAGGATCTCCAAAAGATAATTTTGTAAAACTGTGATGTTTTCCTTGTGAGATGG
>JBFHIN010000337.1:0-2687 GCA_041596415.1 Crocinitomicaceae bacterium
CTTACACAGTTTGGAATTTGCAAGCTGGAATCGTTTGTTTCATATATATGATGCCATTAAACTTGGAATTCCATTCAAGACGATTGTTGAGAAAACAAAGATCGATATTTGGTTCTTAAAGCAGATAGAAGAGCTTATTAAACTTGAGCGTAAAATAGAAAAACACAGTTTGGAAAATATGCCGAAAGAACTTCTATTTGAAGCCAAACAAAAAGGATATGCAGACCGCCAAATTGCTCATCTATTGCGCTGTCTTGAATCACAAGTCTATACTAAAAGGCAAGATTTTGGAATAAAAAGAGTGTACAAAATGGTAGATACGTGTGCAGCTGAATTTGAGGCACAAACGCCATATTATTACTCGACCTTTGAATATGAGAATGAGAGTATCGTATCGGATAAAAAGAAAGTAGTGGTACTTGGTTCAGGCCCAAACCGCATAGGTCAGGGAATTGAATTCGACTACAGTTGTGTACATGGTGTACTTGCAGCAAAGGAATGTGGTTACGAAACGATCATGATCAACTGTAACCCGGAGACGGTTTCTACTGATTTTGATACAGCTGATAAATTATATTTTGAGCCTGTTTTCTGGGAGCATATTTATGATATCATCCAGCATGAAAAACCGGAAGGCGTAATTGTTCAGTTGGGTGGTCAAACGGCACTAAAATTAGCTGAAAAATTGGAGCGTTATGGAATTAAGATCCTTGGAACAAGCTTCGAAGCACTGGATTTGGCTGAAGACAGAGGTAGATTCTCAAAAATGTTGGAAAAGAATAACATTCCATTCCCAAAATACGGTGTTGTAGAAAGCGCAGAACAGGCTATTGAGTTGTCACATGATCTAGGATTTCCTTTACTAGTACGTCCTTCGTATGTATTAGGAGGTCAAAAAATGAAGATTGTGATCAACACGGAAGAGTTAGAACATCACGTAGTTGACATAATCAATGAAATGGGGAATAACCAGATTTTGTTGGATCATTTCCTTGGTGGAGCGATAGAAGCAGAAGCAGATGCTATTTGTGACGGTGAAAATGTATACATCATTGGAATCATGCAGCATATTGAGCCTGCTGGGATTCACTCTGGTGATTCTTATGCACTGCTTCCTCCATATAATCTTGGAGATTTTGTAATGCAACAGATCGAAGATATTACCAAGAAAATTGCTGTGGAACTTAAAACTGTCGGATTAATCAATATACAATTTGCGATCAAAGACGACAAAGTGTATGTTATTGAAGCAAATCCGAGAGCGTCAAGAACAGTTCCTTTTATTGCTAAGGCTTATGACGAACCTTACGTGAATTATGCTACAAAAGTGATGTTGGGCGAGAAAAAAGTGACTGATTTTAACTTTAATCCGAAAAAAGAAGGATACGCTATTAAGATTCCTGTGTTCTCCTACGAGAAATTCCCTGAAGTTAAAAAAGAACTAGGTCCTGAAATGAAATCGACAGGAGAGGCCATTCGTTTTATTAAGAATCTGAAAGATCCATTTTTTACTAAGATCTACTCAGAACGTAATATGCACTTGTCAAAATAGTGGTAGCTGAAGCAAGTATAACGGGACTTTTCAAAACTTTATTGATCATCATTGGCGCTATGGTCGTACTGCGATTTATAGGCCAATTGATGATTGCTAAGCGTAATTTGGAAGAAGAACGAGAGCAAATCAAAAAACAAAAGCGAGAAGACGAACGCGTACGAGACACCCTTCGATCAATGGGTAAAACGAAGATTTTGTCTAAAAACAATTCAAATAAATCGACGGCATTTAACCATGGATCTGTGGAAGATGTCGATTTTGAAGAACTTGATTGATATCCGTCTATTTTTTTTACTTTTAGCCTTCAAAATCATTAACACATGAAGAATTTTTTTCGTGGCAATTGGCAGCATTTAGCAGTATTGGCCGCATTTATAATTATTACCATTATATATTTCAATCCAGAATTTAACGGCTATCATATCAAACAGCATGATGTTGAGCAGTTTAAAGGAATGGCGCACGAAACGATTGCATTTAGAGATAAATATGGTGACGAGCCATTATGGACTAACTCCATGTTTGGTGGTATGCCAACAATTCAAATTTCGACGCTCTATACCGGAAATATTTTCCAGATGTTGATCATAAAATTCCAGAATTTTATTGGTGTTCCTGCTGCGATATTCCTCATGCATTTAATTGGTTTTTATATCCTGGCGCTTTGTCTTCGGGTAAGACCGTTAATTGGATTCATTGGTGCAACGGCATTTGCGTTTGCAACGTACGAAATTGTTATTCTACAAGCCGGACACAATTCAAAAGCTATGACTGTTGCGTTGATGGCACCGGTTGTCGGGGCATTTATATATGCCTACAGAACAAATTGGAAGCTCGGAGCTATTTTATCGGCATTATTCATGACATTCGAGTTAGCGAGTAACCACCTTCAAGTAACTTATTATCTAGCATTTTTGCTTTTGGGTCTGGGTATCTATGAGCTGATCAGAAGCATAAGAGAAAAGTCATTAAAATCTTTTTTTATCACTTCCGGAACAATAATCGTCGGTTATTTGCTGGCCATATTTATCAATTACGGAAACATTGCATTGACCAATGATTATGCAAAACATACTATTCGAGGCGGGAATGATGTCACCATAAATCCCGATGGTACAGAAGCCGTTCAAAA
>JBFHIN010000338.1:0-2686 GCA_041596415.1 Crocinitomicaceae bacterium
CAATTTTTGCCAGTGAAATTTTATAAGTGTTGGCTTGCCGTATGGATTATCGTTGGTAATTACCAAATCACCGTTAGCTAGAAAAACAATTCTTTTTGGTCGACTGATCATTGTTGGGTCGAGACGCATGAAATTTTGAAGCTTTCCTTCTTTATCGTAAACAATAATTGATTGGTCAACACTTGAAAGAATATAAATCTCGTCCGATCTTGGATGAACAGCTATTGATGTCGGTTCAAATTTCAAAGCAGATACACTATCTTTTGCAGCTTTGTTTATTTTTTGAGGCAAGGGGATATTTCTTTCATTCGCAAAAGCTTCTATTTCAGCAATTGACATATAAAACACAGCCTCGTTTTCAATTCGTTTAGTGTCTAAATTAATGGCATAAATGCCAACAAGATCTTTGTTTTCTTTTCCCTTGTTTATCTTCGTTTTTGGTGCAAGTAAAAGTCTGTTACCACGTTGATCAATACATAAACCTTCATTGTTTAAATTGTTTACACCAAGTTTTATTCGTTGACAAGAAGTAGAATCATACGGATATTTTAATTCAATCATGGTAGCATCACCCTGAAGAATGTAGTAAGTACTATCAACGCGCGTCATACCTTCAAAAGTTCCGCTGGAAGCAAATTGAAATTGATGAATAATTGAATCCGATTCAAGATTGTAGATGAAAATGGTTCCGTTTTTATCTTGAACACAGGCGATCTCATTGTCAGCATAGGAAGATATTCCGGAAATTTCTCTGAGTTCGAAAGGTAAATTTAAAATAAAATCGGGCTGTTTAAAGTTAAACCAACCATCTTCTTTTTGAAACAAAGAGGCAAAAATCTGGTATTGTTCAACACCAACTTCCTGTATCTTTTTCACCGTAATGAAAGAAAGTGCAGCAATTATGAAAGAAAAATATACCTGTTTTGACATATGTTTATAACATGACAAATATAAGTTAGTTTTGTTAAAAATAAAATTAGATTTACAAATCAATTCTCAAGATATGCATGATTTTAGTGCATTAGAAAATAACGTTTATGTCCTATTGTGATTTTAGTTTGAACCGAGCAAGTGATGATGTGCACAAGGTTTACCATGATTTTCATTACGGTTTTCCGATTACTGATGATAATGAGCTTTTTGGAAGGTTGATATTGGAAATTAATCAGGCAGGTTTATCTTGGGAAACAATCCTCAAGAAACAAGAGGATATTAGAAATGCATACGACAATTTTAATATCGAAAAGATTGCCAATTACGATGAACAGAAAATAGAAAAATTGTTGTCGAACTCGGGCATTATTCGGAACCGACTTAAAATTAACGCGACCATTTATAATGCTAAGCAACTATTGATTATTAAAGAAGAATTTGGTACATTTCAGAATTGGTTGGATGCCCATCATCCGCAAAATAAAGATGCATGGGTTAAAACTTTTAAAAAGAAATTTAAATTTGTGGGTGGAGAAATCGTTAATGAATTTTTAATGAGCATTGGTTATCTGAAGGGAGCACATGATGATAGTTGCCCAGTTTATAAAGAAATTCTCAACTTAAAACCTAAATGGTACATATGAAAAAGATTAGTATACTTTCGTTTTTTATTTTATCAACGGTCATTGTACAGGCTCAATTTGGTGCCAATGGTGGTATTAGTATGTTAAAGGCATTTGGGACTCCAAAACCATATTTAGGATTACACATAGGAGGGGAGTTGCCACGTGATGCTAATGTAACACTATATGGTAGAGTTGCAACGTATTTAAAACAGGAAGAAGCAACTACTAACTCAACCTTCGTGGAAGCTAGAGATCCTTTGACAAATCCATATTACATGACTGTTAATTATCGTTCATCCTTCAATTACACAACCATAGAAGGAGGAACGAGATATTATTTAGGTGATGGTTACGATTCTGGTTTTGGAGCCTACGGAGGAACCAATGTGATGATAGCCTTCAATACGGTCAAGAGAGTGTATGACGATTACGATCAGGCAAAATATAAACTGAGTACCAATGAGCAATCTAAAGGAAATATTTTCAATTTAGGTTTTGGATTGGGTGGTGGATTAAAAAATACGTTTGCCGGAGTAGGGACGCTTTATTTTGATGCTAGTTTTTCTTATTTATTGATATCGACGGCCAGCAATGCAACAGCAGCGAGCACCAATATGTATTCCCAATTATTATTCTCTTTCAATTTAGGATTTAGAAAAGAATTTTATTAATCCCTTTTTAGGACGTTCCAAGATCTTGGTTAGATCGATAATGAATTCCCCAAGTGACTTGTAACGTTTATTCATCGCCTCTCTCAGTATATCGTCAACAATGTGTTGTTCCATTCTATTTGGTGATGTTTTAAATGTCGGTTTTGCGGTTAGTTTTAATAACAGAGGGAAAATTTCTTTAGGAATTTTAGAATTGGCGACAAGCGGATGCACTAGTTGTAAATTGGTGTAAATACTAGGGTTCTTATGTTTTAAGGGTAATTCATCTGCATATAGTTTAAATATGATTATCCCAATGCTAAAAAGATCTGTCCTTTGATCTAAGATCGATAATTTGTTTAGAATTAATTCAGGGGCTGCATATCCTAGTGGGAAAATCAACTTTCGATTCGGAATTTTTGTAGTCTTTATTGAAAGACCGAAATCGATTAGATGTACAGTGAAATATTCTAAGTC
>JBFHIN010000339.1:0-2686 GCA_041596415.1 Crocinitomicaceae bacterium
CGGAACAATAATCGTCGGTTATTTGCTGGCCATATTTATCAATTACGGAAACATTGCATTGACCAATGATTATGCAAAACATACTATTCGAGGCGGGAATGATGTCACCATAAATCCCGATGGTACAGAAGCCGTTCAAAACACAAGTGGTTTAGATAAAGCATATATTACGAATTGGAGTTATGGCGTAGATGAATCCTTTACACTTATTTCACCCTATGTCAAAGGATCAGCTTCGGTAGGAATCGCTGATACGCCATTTAAAGAATTAGTTGAAAATTCAGACAGAAGTAGTAAGGAGATCAATGCCATTTTAAGTGCGCCTTACCCAGTATATTGGGGAGAACAGCCGATCACATCAGGCCCAGTTTATATTGGAATCGTTATGTTTATTCTTGCCATTTTTGGATTGATCTTCATAAAAGATCGTTCAAAATGGGTCTACTTCGGTGTATCTATTTTGGCACTTGCTCTCTCTTGGGGTAAGAACTTTATGGGGCTAACGGATTTCTTTATTGACAATATTCCCGGATATAATAAATTTAGAACAGTAACCATTATTTTGGTTTTGATCGAATTGTGTGTCCCGGTTATAGCAGTCCTTTTATTGGAAAAACTATACAGAGAGCGCGATACCATCAAACTAGAAAAGAAAAAGTTCCTTATCACGTCGGGGTCAGTGTTGGTCTTTTTGATTGCAATAAAAACTATTGGTCTGGGTGACAATTTTACTTCGAAACAGGAAATGGAACGCATGAACGAATTGCCGGCTCAAATTGAGTCTCAAATTCTATCCATGGATCCAAACGTGTTATCTCAAAATTATGGGCTAGACGTGAGTAATCCGGATCAGATACGTCAATTCGTGGATATGCAGATTGAATCGGCCACAGAACAGTATGAAGCGATGAAAGGTGCCAGAAAAGACATTTTTCATTCTTCTATGAATAGATCGATATTATTCGCCATTTTTATTTTGGGAGTTTTAGGTCTGTATTTTTACACCGCAGTGGCTACCACATATATTATTGGGATCATCGCTGTTTTAGTTCTTGCCGACCTTATACCGGTTGATCTAAATTATTTAAGTTCAGAAACTAACGACAAAGGGGAATACAAATACTGGCTTCCGGAGGCTGAAACAGAATATCCGCTTTCGCCAACAGCTGCAGATCTCCAGATCTTGGAAATTGAGTCAATGAATCCGGAAATTAAAAGAGCGATCGAAAAAGGGGAGAAGGAAGGCGCTAAGAAAGCAGATGAAATGGGGCTTTCGGGAGCTGATAAAAGGAGAGTGATCGATGCCTACAAATTCTCGGAACTTAATTTTGCGACGAACTATCGGGTTTTTGATTTCAACGGAGCATGGAGTAGTTCACGCGCATCATATTTCCACAAATCCTTAGGTGGATACCACGGTGCGAAGTTAAGAAACATCCAAAATCTATTTGACTTCCATATCGCAAGATCTAATAATAAGGTTCTGAACATGATGAATGTAAGGTACTTTATTCAGGGTGAAAATGTAAATCCCAATCCTACAGCGCTCGGCAATGCTTGGTTAGTAAAAAATATTCGTACTGTTAAAACGCCAAACGAAGAAATTCTGTCATTAGGAAATGAGATCAAAATGAAGAATCTATCTTCAGGACAAATGCTTATAAATTATCAAACTGTTGCAGATGTTAAAATTTTTGGAGGAGAAAAACTTCAGTACGTGTTGCCACAGAGAGATACAATGGAAATTCCATTGTCTAATGGACTGTCAAAAGGAGTTGAAGCTTTGTGGGTAATGGATAGAAATGGAGCAACAAATTTAATCCCAAAGAGTACACTTGAAGCCGATACGGCTAAATCATTTACGCCTCTCGTGAGTTTGGAAGTTATGAATGAATTTAATCCTTCTTCGGAAGCTATTATGTTGGATGATTTTGCCAACAAGCTTCAAAAGAAAAGTTTTACGGCTGAAGGGGCAATAAACCTCACATCCTACAAGCCAAATCATTTGGTTTATCAAAGTAATACTGTAGGTACTCAGTTTGCCATATTCTCTGAAGTCTATTATCCAACAGGTTGGAAAGCATTTATTGATGGAAAAGAGGTGCCAATTTTAAAGGCCAACTATTTGTTGAGAGGATTAGAATTGCCAGAAGGAAAACATAAGATTGAATTTAAATTCGAATTACCGAAATACACGAGATCGAATAATTTTGCTCGAATTGGAACAGTACTGATCTTACTGATCTTAGGATTTGTAGGATTTATGGAATATAAAAAGAAGAAAAGCGAAAAGTAAAAAATAAAGAAGCCGGATTAAAACCGGCTTTTTTTATTGAATAAATTTTTGGATCCTATCTAGTTTTGATTTTGGACAAAGAACAAAATTCCGATCCGTTTCTCCCTTTTTTAAGTCGGAGAAACTTTTTATTTGGCTTAAAGTATGGTTATTTGTTCTGTAATGGAAAATCAAATATTCCGGCATTTTTTCCAATACCAAACTTTCAATTTCTTTTTCTATTACAGGGTAGATCTCTGAAATGATAACAGGCTGCAAGTTATTCAATATGGAAAGCGAATTTTCGATTATCCAATGTTCGGTACATTCAGTATCAAGTTTGATAAGGTCAACCGAGGTTAAATTATTTTCATTGAGACTTTTTTCAATCGTGGTTACCTCAACCATGAA
>JBFHIN010000340.1:0-2668 GCA_041596415.1 Crocinitomicaceae bacterium
AAAACGGGCAGCATCAAAGTTCCGAGACCAAATCCTGAAAAAAAGGTTAATCCTGCTCCAAATAAGACAGTTATGGCTATTATGGCATATTCCATAGCTAAAAATTACAATTTGTTATTGGTCAATTGCGATGTTACCGTTATTTTCATGCAAAATTAACAGAAGAAATGGACTTTAGAAGTGATACCGTAACACGACCAACGAAAGAGATGTTGAAGTCGATGTATGAGGCAGAAGTAGGGGACGACGTATTTTCGGAAGATCCAACAATAAATCTACTGCAGGAATTTGCCGCTGAAATGTTTGGGAAAGAAGCTGCGTTGTTCTGTTCTTCAGGAACGCAAACGAATCAAATTGCGATCAACGTGCATGTACAACCTGGTGGGGAAGTGATCTGTCACGAAGAAAGTCATATTTACAAATATGAGGGGGGCGGTATAGCAAAAAATTCAGGTGCTTCTGTGCGCTTGCTCAAAGGGGACAGGGGCCGACTTTCAGTTAAGGAAATCAGTCATTGGATCAATCCCGATGACGTTCATTATCCGATCACTCAATTGGTAAGTTTGGAGGATACAGCCAATAGAGGAGGTGGAGCAATCTACGATTTTGAAGAAATAAAAGCCATAAAATCCTTCTGCTTATTGAATAATTTACCCTTGCATTTGGACGGAGCAAGATTGATGAATGCATTGGTGGAGACTGGGGTCGATCCTGTGACTTATGCTAAAGAGTTTAATTCCATTTCCCTTTGCTTGTCAAAAGGCTTGGGGGCTCCGGTGGGATCATTATTGATCGGTGATAAAGATTTCATCAGCAAGGCAAGAAGAGTTAGAAAAGTTATGGGAGGAGGAATGCGTCAGGCTGGCTCATTGGCAGCTGCAGGCTTATTTGCATTAAAGAATAACGTTGATCGATTGAAGGAGGATCACGAAAACGCCAAATTGCTCCAAGATTGTCTGAGTAATCTAAATTGGGTTGATCATGTGGTTCCTGTGGAAACGAACATCGTGGTTGCTATTTTGAAGAATGCCAATAAGCGTGACGAGATCATTACTCGGTTAATGAAAGAAAACGTCAAGATTATGGCTTTTGGTCCGGGAATGCTACGCATGGTAACACATTTGGATATTTCAAAAAATGATATTTTGAAAACGATCGAAATTCTGAAGAAACTTTCGGTTTGACATGAAAATAAGTTGGGTTTTATTTCTTGTTTTAATCTTGATTTCTTGTGCTCAAAAGGAAGAAAAGGTACTGGATATGCAGGATATAGCTCCACAAGCTGAAGGTGATTATGACCAAAAAGAGACGTTAAAGAAAGCTGATACATTAAGTCGATATTGGGATGAAAAACTTGGCGATTCTCTTAATATTCATCTTGATTCGATAGTAGCGTACACAGAAAATTCGTTTATCGATCGTTTCCTGCCGGTGAAGAGTAGCAAATTGGTGCTTTACATCAATGGACAAAGCGTTGAATATTTCAATTGGGAGTTCAAGGATAGCATTCAGACAAACAATGCCTTGTTCAATTGGTTGGATTGCTTCGGCGAAAAATGTAAGTCGCACCGTATCGGTGAGGACGCTAATTTTCAAAAGAATGGATTTTTATTGTTTGTTTCGGGCAATCAACTAATTTACATTTCTTCAGATGAAAGCTTAGCATATGATACTTGGATCAAATACGTTGTAAAAAAACATAAACTCATAAGTACACGCTGGTTGCTTGAACAAAAACCAAGATCAAAGGTCAAATGGTATTCATTACAGGAGGATAAAAAAACACTAATAGACAATAGAAGATGAAAATATTGAACAGAGGCTTTATCATTGTTCGTCCCACGCAACTATTTTGGGATTGGGCGGCAAAATTCGAAAATGAACTTGAATTTTCAGTAGACGATGACTTGGAGCCCAATGTTTATTTGATCACAGAAGATTTTTTTGAAATTGAACCTGTCATTGAAAAGAATTATAAAAAGATTCTTGAGACCGAGCTGAGAATGATTACTGACGAAGAAGAAGATTGGCCACAGGATATGAACTTTGAACTTTTTTTAAATTGGTTCATTTTAGAAGTAGGATCAACCGTTTTTGATCTTGAAAAATCGGATCTGAAGTCTGAAGATGTTTGATTAAGTACGTTTTTTTAAGTAGATTAACGGAACAAAAAATCAATATCATGACCAAATATTTAACACTGACCTTTATCATTGGATTTTTACTGATCAATTTTTCAGCAACCGCTCAAAAAAAAGGTAAATGGCAGAAATTAGGTTCACGCGTCGTAAATTACGCTGTAGATAGGGATGTTATTCCGGTAGGCGCACAGGAAGGCAATTACACGAAGTTAAGAATAGTGGTAAAAGGCGGGGCAATCAACATGCATCGTATGACTGTTCATTTTGGTAATGGAACCTCACAAGACATTGAACTTCGTCACAATTTTAGTAGACGAAGTGTTTCAAGAGAAATTGATCTGATAGGAAATGAACGCAAGATCAAAACCATTGAATTTATCTACGATACCAAGAATTTGGCTCGTTCACGAGCAATTGTAACGGTCTTTGGAAGGAGATGATCAGATCTTTTTGATCAAGTTAGCATTGTAATAGTTAGGATCCTCCGAGACTTCTTCACCGACCCAGTTGGGGAGTTCGAACGTTTC
>JBFHIN010000341.1:0-2667 GCA_041596415.1 Crocinitomicaceae bacterium
CAACTCCGTTTCGCCTTTCAAATTTAACCGCCTACCGTTGTAAGTGGGGTGCAAAGATAGATACTCTTTTTTATTACGCAAGGGTTTTAAACAATCTTTTTTTGAAAAAATTTAATCAATTATCCTAAACCCTTGAAATACTAGAGGTTGCTCAATAAAAAAAATAATGACTATTAAATTATGAACGGAATATGAGAATCATAATTAGCTATCAATACAACATGAATAAGAAAGAAATGCAATAAAGATTCAATACACACACATGTATGTAGTCTTAAAACAAAAAAAAGGCTCAAGGCCTTTTTTATTTAACTTTCAATCCATTTATCATTTTTCATTTCTCCCCGAATGACAACCGATTTCGTTCTTGCGTAATCTTCTGCCGCCATCAACATCTGTTCTTTCGTGTCACGTCTGATCAAAATTGAACTATTTCCTTGTGTTTTTACTTCCAAATAGAATCCATCTCTCAAACGCGCGGGTCTTGTCGCCGGTCTTCCCATTAATCTAGTCTTATTTAAATTGTTTCTAAATATAGTACAATATCGTCGTATGTTGTCATAATTTATGAAAAATTATGAATTCGACATTATATTAATTAGGATGTTTTTCTTTGATATAAGAGTTTCTCGCCATCAAAAACAATTTCAATCTGACCGCACTTGCATGCAGAAAGGATAATTTCTTCCGCTTCAACAATGGGTAAATTCAGTTTTCTATACAATTGTGTCAAACTAAGTCTTTCACCAACAGCTATATTCAATTCGATTAGGGATGGAACCCAATTATTTAAATCACGTTCATCTTCGTTATTAAATATACAATGTTCAGCTACTTTACCTAACTCATAATTCATATCATCGGAATAAAAGTAACTTTTCCATTTTAAGCCCGAAGTCTTGCTTTTAATTATAGGGCTTGGATAAATATCGCACCTAACAATAAGTTTGTGATTAATTTCTGAAATGTTGGTCTCATAGTTAACAACGCCCAGTATGAAGTCTAGTTGAATTTCTTCAATCAAATCTAAAATTTCCCTTGGATAGCAACCAATGACTTTACCATTTGATTTAACACCAAATAAAAGAGTTCCTCCCTTGGAATTAGATAAACCCGAGAAAAGCGCAGATAAATCAAATTTACTGGACCAATTGCTGATGTTAATTTCAACAGCCATTTAACTATTCTTTAGTCCAAATATCCCAAGCTTTTAATGCCTGTTCTTTTAACATAGACTCACCGTTCAATATTGTAGATCCTCTTTTTTCAGCTTCTTCTAAAAATTTTGTCTTTGCAGGGTTGTAAATAAGGTCGACAACTAAGTGCTCTTCGGTTAAGGCATCGAAAGGAAATGGCACAACATCATTGATATTTGGGAATGTTCCCACAGGAGTGCAATTGACAACCAATTTGCATGACCTTACCATATGCTCGTTCATTTCGTTATAACCAAATTCATTTTTATGAAGCGGATTTCTAGAAATTTTAAAAACATCAATTCCTATCGATTTTAAAACGAATTCTATCGCTTTAGAAGCACCTCCGGTTCCAATAACTATTGCTCTTTCATGTCTATTTGTGAGAAATGGCTTTATCGCCTGCCTAAATCCATAAGTATCCGAATTGTGACCAATTCTTTTGGTACCAGAAAACTCGACGACATTTACAGCACCAATCGTTTTAGCTTCTTCACTTAATTCATCTAAAAAAGGGATAATTGTTTCCTTGTAGGGAATTGTAACTGTTAAACCTGACAGATCTGATTTCAATAAGGGAGTAACATCTTCAATTGAATTCAATTCAAAGTTGGTAAAGGTTCCATCAATTCCTTTTTTCTGAAACATTTCTTCGAAAAAAGTTTTGGAAAACGAATAATCCAATCTTTTCCCGATCAGTCCTAGATTAATTATTTTCTTTTGGAGCATATTTTTCCAGAAGAACGATTAAAAGATATCCTAAAACGGCGAAGGCAATGGCATAAATTAAAAAATTATCTCCTTCAAAATTATTAGGTAATACGTTCGCTGTCATCCATTCTTCCTTGCCATTAGAGTGAATTACCAAAGGCTCTGTTCCAATTTGTTTTTTCCATGGCCAAACTTTATACAATGAACCAATCATAAAACCAGTTAAAACAGCAACAGTGATTGCCTTAAACTTGGTAAAAAGGAATTTAAGAAGTCTAGCAAAAGATAAAAGACCAACTAAACAGCCTCCTGCGAATAGAGAGAGAATTAAGTAGTTCTTTTCGTGTATTGCGGTTAACACTGTATAATATGCCCCCATTAAAACCAAAATAAAGGATCCCGATATTCCAGGTAGTATCATAGCACATATAGCCACTGCACCACACAGAAAAATATACCAGTTACTTTCGACATGCGCTACACTCTGAATTGATGAGATATAATATGCAACAATGGTTCCAACAATTAAAAAAATAAATTCAAATATCCCCCATCGTTTAATTGATTTTGCGACCAAAAATGCACTAGCCACCACTAAACCGAAGAAAAAGCTCCAAATTAATATTGGATGATTCTCCAGTAAATACAGAACCACTTTGGACAAGGATAGAATACTGACTAGTATCCCTAAAAACAAAAACAATAAAAAGGTACCATTAACATGCTTCCAGAATTGTTTGATTCCTTCTTTTCGAAGAAC
>JBFHIN010000342.1:0-2656 GCA_041596415.1 Crocinitomicaceae bacterium
AAGTATTTTCATGTTATCCTGAGTAATTATAAGTGTCTTAGCTTTTTGCAAATCCATCAAGTGCTTGCGTGTGTCTTTAAATATACGAACATATTCCAAAGCTTTTAGATCACTAGGGAATTCTTGAACTAAAATGATACTTTGATCATCACCGTAGATCTTCGAACTTACCTTCAATTTATCGCGACTAAAGAACTCCTTGTTGAAATCTGAAACTTTAGATTTTGCCATCGAAGAATTATCATCTTTTTCAAGAAACACAATTACCCATTGTGGAGCTTTATCATTAAATGTATAAGGTGATTTTTTTGCGAATTCTGCAGGAATATTTTCCGAATAGCCATTCTTGATGATGTTAAGCATTTCCTGTGCACGTCTAGCCTCGTCAGTTTTAGGATATTCTTTAACGATCATTTCAAGGGTGGGCACCAAGGTTTGTTTGTTATTATTAAGTTGACCCAGTGCCATTGCCTTTAACAACATATACTTCGATCGGAACGCATTATCTTTTTCTTGTTCAATGACAAGATCTGCTTTTGAAATTACTGGGTAATATAATCCTCTGCTATAGCGTTCCAAAACGGTAACGTATTCTTGTTCCGCCAAGGCTTCACGTTCTTTCTTTTTAACAAAATAATCTGGATCTCTCAGGTAATTCGCATAATCCGAATTAGGGTACATGAGCAAAATATAATTTTTTTGTTCGGCCGACTTCTCTATTGCCGACGCTTCGTATATCTTGTACAATTGATACGTAGAAGAAAGATCGAATTCTCCAACAACATTCTTTTCCTTGATCTTTTCAAACTGTTGAATGGCCATGTTACGCTCGTTCAACTGTTCTTTGTAGATCATCCCAGCTTTATAGAGCGCTTCTAACATTCTTTCAACTGATGCTGAATAGGCAGAATCCGTCAAAGGAATATTGACCATTAGCATGTCGACGGTTAGCGAATCTTTTGGAACCTTCTTGATGTCAACCACATCACTTGAATCCTGATCAGTACTTTGTACCGGAACCAGCGTTGACTTATCGCTTCTTCGCCAGTTATCTTCATTTTCTCTTGCTCCCCAAAGTTTGCGGAATTCGTCATACCCTTCAGTTCTGGTTTTCGGATTATTGAAATACCACTTATTCCCCGTTCCGCCAGTTTGAGCAAATGCATTTTGATTTTGCTGAAGCTCTCTTAAACGCTCAGCTTCCTTCTTTTTCCGACGTTCCTCCTCCTCTTTTTGTTTTTTGATTACATTTTCAATCAATGCCACGCGCTCATCTTCCGACAATTTAGCGATACGTTGAACACTATCTTCATAACTGGCAGTTTCAACGGCTACCACAAGATCGGCAAGTTTCGCTGCCTTATTGCGAATACCGTCAGCATTTGGATATTTGTCCGTGATCACCGTTGCACATGAATCGTAATATTTCTGAGCACGAACATAGTTGCGCTCCGAGAATGCCATATTTCCCAACTTTTCATAGGCCATACCTTTTTGTCTTGGGTTGTTGGCAGAATAAAATGCAGATAAAGTCAAATATTCGATCGCCTTGTCTTGATTTCCTTGCTGTAACTGAATATCAGCCAAAGCATAATAGATCTGATCTTTATACGGGGCGTTCTTAGCATCCCTTAACATTTTAAGCAACTCTTGTCTCACTTTTTCATCCCCTCCCATGAATGCTCTTTGGAGTCTAGCATTAAAGTGCATCTCATAGGGAGCAGTGTATTTCAAGCATTTGCCGTAATTAGTTTTGGCCTCTGATGGATTACCGGACGCTGCATGTAACTGAGCTAAAATGAAATATATGCGAGATTTATCCTGTTTTCTTTTTGCGTGCTCAAGTGACGATTCCAAATATTTAATGGCGTCAGGCACATTATCTTTTCTCAGCGCAAGCTCCGCTTTTGTTTTCTCCAAATCAAAAAGTATCGACGTAGGAACTTTCGCCGGCTCTTCTTCTTTCTTTTTAGATTTTTTCTTCGATTTTGACTTCGATTTTTTAGCGGATGCCTCTTCTTTCGACGATTGCTGTTGCAGGGCCTTATCTAAAACCGCAATATTAAAGCCTGCTTCGGTAAGCTTTCCTCGTTCAATATTTGCCTTTGCCATCCACAATTCCGCAACATATATGGAGGGATCGTTGGAATAGAATTTTTTCACAAAGGTGAAATTCTTGAATGCTGCGTCGTAATCTCTTCGGTAATATTGTGCTTTTCCTATCGTCAACCAATTTTCATCAATCCAATTGTTGTGCTCTTCTTTTTTCTGAGAAGGTTTATCATTGGAAGGCATACTGTGACGTTGTATAACTTTAGTACACTTAACAATAGCAGTATCAATGGCCGGATACATTCCCACTACTTCTTTTCCGTCCGGTAGTGGATCAATGGGCAAGCGCTGATAATAATCCTCCTTCAAGGAATTGCGGTACGTGCTAATGGATTGATTGATCAGCTCATTGGCATTAAAGTAGCCATTGTAACGCGCAGTTGTGGAGTGATACGTACGATTGATCAAGGTGTTTTTTTCCGTAGAACAGGCTAGTAGAACTGTAATAAGCCCTATTCCCAGAAAAATACCATACCTTTTATTCATGAATTTCCAATTTCGCATTTGAATAACTCCAAAATGCACTTTTTATTTTATTTGCGGC
>JBFHIN010000343.1:0-2655 GCA_041596415.1 Crocinitomicaceae bacterium
GACAAGTACTCTCTCCTACCCTCTGTCCATTAGGGTTGGTATACGAGAGTTCATCATTTTGGACTGGTGCTTGTGATAATTCTAAGCAAGCATAAGAATTTAGAAAATAAGCGTTGAACTTGGGTGTTTTTGTCCGATTCAGCGTCGAAAACTAATCAAAAACTAAGCATGTAGAAAGCTTGAAAATTCGTCGTTTGGACGAGGGTTCGAGCCCCTCCGACTCCACAACTAGCCCTCCGTAATAAAGTTACGGAGGGCTTTTTTCTACCCAGCCCGCTGAAAAGAGGGCAAATATCCCGGACCATTCATGGGAACTGAAAACGTTTGTTCATACAACATTTTCGTTCTGTCAAAAGAGTTAAAGAATTGCTTTTCGTCAGATTCTCCATGCATTCCAAAATAAGGGTAATGGTGAAGAATTTGTCCAAAGATAGCCATACAATCGCGTTGATACGCTGCTGTGTCCAAAATGTGAAAGTGCCACATAGTGTCGATAGCACGATTGGGAACAATGTTTTCTTGAGGATACAAGAGCTTTAGTTTCAAATAACGACGATATTCTTGAGCTACTTCATAGCATTGCTGCTCAGTCCAACCCTCACCTTCTTCTTTCTCCTGAAGTTTCATACAGATCAGCGAAAGATCAATAGCCTCGATAGCTGCGAAGGCTGTACTAAGATCAGGCTTAATCATCGTGATCATTTTTCCACTATCAGTGGCGGATTTTCGTTTACCGTCCAGTAAGATCAATAAAGCCATCGGCGTTGTAATGTAGGTCACCCTACGAAACAGATCCATCAAACCATCACCATGAATTCCCCAGGCAAGAACAGTTAAGGCTGTCCAACACACTGCCCAACGTAAAATCCATTTTGTGGGACGAAAAATTAATAGAAAACCAACAATTACGTCGACCGTTCCGATAACCTTCAAGGTTAGCAGTGCTGTTTCGTCGTATAAACCAAAAGATCCAAGTAAGGCCACAAATTGCGTCTTGGCAGAAATGGCCAACACACCGTGACCAATAAAACATACGCCAGCTCCGAAACGTAAAATCATGATCGGATCGAGCGCAATCTTTTTAAGCGAAATTAAAAGTGTACTCATAGCTGTGGACATTTAATATCTTCATTAGGGTTACGCATCATGCAATGAGCAGGCTCTAACCATTTTTTATCATCTTCAATCACCTTGATTTCCTCTACAGGTTTGATGTACTTTTGCTGAACGAAATTGCCATTCGGCGTAAATTCCTTCCACCATCCTTCTTTTGCGTTATTCTTAAAAGTGCCTTTACGCAGGACCTTAGCACAATCGCAGAAATAGAAAACGGCTCCGTTCTTTACGCCGTTTTCATAGATTACCGATTCGTTCGAGAAATTTTTCACCATGGAACGATTGAAAGGCGTTTGGATCTCACCGTTCCCTTTCGACAACTTGCCACCAAAAACCGTTTTCCCTTTTGGATCCCAAAAACCAATAAGTTCATAAGGCTTCATGTCCTTATATATAATAAGACCCATGTGGTAGCCATCGAAGAAGGTTTCCATTTTTTCATTCACTTGAAGTTTATCTGCAAAATGATTCATCAGTGAATCACGAATAGCCAGTTGAATTTTGTTATCGGTTTTGTTTAAGCTGTCGAGGATTGCATTTCCACCATATCGTGTACTTCTCGTCTCAAACAGTTGCGCTTGGGCTGTTTGGTAGATCAGCATCCCTGAAAACGCGAACGGAATTATTTGTTTGTAGTTCATAAGAATTGATTTTGTGGAGGGCTGTACATATCAAGTCGAAAAAGGTTCGAAACTACCTTGAGTACTACCCTATGAAACAACTAAAAATCAGCGTTTTTCTGACTACTCTACTTTGCGGCTTAACACATTGCCATAAAAGAGAGGTAGATTACAATATTACTTTTATGTGGACAACAACATATCGATTAACAATTGGACCTTGTTTATGGATGGTGAGTCGATTGGAATATTATCGATTCCTACGCAACCATCACTTGCTATGCTAGTGGCAGTCCACATTCTGCTCTATTGCACATAAATTTAGATTTGGGAAAATATAAAATAGTTTCCAAGGAATATAAAGAAGCGATCAAAAGATCAAGTTCTTTGAATAAACCCTAAATTACCTTCATTTTCATACTATTTCGGATAAACCAACACCTGACCTTTTAATCGGAATTCAATAGCACCATTTTCCAAATACTTGAAGCTCGTATAATTTACAGGAACAACTTCCTGTCCTTTCATGGAAATGGCACCGTACTTATCGTCTTTTTTCACTAATGCAATTTTATCTCTGAACTCGTACACATGATCATAACGAAATCCGGTGATCTCTACCCCTTCTTTGTTAATGCAACCGCTTTTCCCCTCATACGTTATTCGCGCAAAGCCATTTTTAAAACACCAGGCATTGTCATAGATACAAGGAATGTCTTTCTTTCCGTCTAGGCTCAAGAAACCAATTTTTCTGTTCGAGCAGCGCACGATCGCCATTTTCTCACTGATACAATCGATCTGCATGTAAGAAAGAGGTATGATTTCTTTTCCCTGCCCATCGATCACACCGTACGAACTTCCGTATCTAACCTTGTACAATCCGTTTCCGGTTGCGTATAAATCCGTATACTTAAACTCA
>JBFHIN010000344.1:0-2648 GCA_041596415.1 Crocinitomicaceae bacterium
AGGTAAGTATCGTTCCCCGATCCAACTGTCGATCACAGATATAACGCAATTCTTTACTACCATCTTCATTGTCAATAACCATCAGTTCCGCCTCAATTTCTCCATTGGAATCGGCACCAACTAAAGCTATCCCATCGATCAACTTAGGTCCTCCGATCTTTATCAAAGATTTATCGTATCCGACAGAAAATCCAATCGTATCCATGTGTGCGTAAATCGCCGTTCTTGGTTCACCGAAAACAAGGATCACGCAATCTTGCAAATGATCACCGAAAATAATTTCCGGCTTTTTAGCCCAATAAGTAGCCTGCTCATTAACATATTCGATCACAAAATCACGCACATGACGTTCATCACTTGCTGCACCTCTTATCTCTGTCAATCGTTTTAATAATTCCATTTTAATATTTTCCTAAAATTTTTATCTCGATCCTTTTTTCGTAACCAACAATCTCTTCTTTCATTTGATGTGCTTTATCCAAGGGTAAATTCAGTGTAAGCGAACAACGTAACGCAAAATCTTGATTTTGTGGCGTTAAGTTAAGT
This sequence comes from Crocinitomicaceae bacterium, assembly GCA_041596415.1. Lineage (GTDB taxonomy): Bacteria > Bacteroidota > Bacteroidia > Flavobacteriales_D > Crocinitomicaceae > M0103. The sequence continues at coordinate 547 of JBFHIN010000344.1, forward strand.
TGTTTTATCTTAGACATAACTTGGGGCAATTGATCATATTCAAAATGCAATTGGACCCACTCGTACACCTCTTTTTCAATTATTATAGCATTTTCGATCGCTTCCTTTGCAGCTGTTCGATATGCATTGATTAATCCACCCACACCTAATTTCACTCCACCATAGTAGCGCACCACTCCAATAAGAACATTGGTTAGACCGAAGGCTTGAATTTGACCATAAATGGGCATTCCTGCTGAATTATTCGGCTCTCCGTCGTCATTAACGCGATAAACTTCTTGAATAACACCAAATTTATAGGCATAACAAAGGTGTCTGGCTTTATAGTGCTCTTTGCGCCATTGTTCAAGAAAATTTTTAGCTTCTTCCTCGTTAAAACATGAAACGACCAAACCTATAAATTTTGATCCTTTTTCTTGGTACTCCCCTTCCGACAAGCTCTCAACAGTCGAATACTTTCCGTCCGTTCCTTCCACCAACAGTTCTATTTCAATTACTTAATGCGTAATCTGGGAATGATAAATCAATTATTGTTTATTCAGATCGTCCTTCATTTGATTACCAATGAAGGTTCCTGAAATAATCTGATTCTGGAAATCCTTCATTCCACCGGGTGAATGAGGCATTAAGATCGATGAATTTTTAGAATTAGAACCGATATCCTTAATCGTATCAAAATATTGAGTCATCAACACGAACTGCATGATTTCTTCGTGGGTGACAGTATCAAGGGATTTTTTAAAATCCTCAACCGACTCCTTGAATCCACGAACGATCTCTAAACGCTGCTGAGCGATACCCTCACCTGATAAACGCTTTGATTCTGCCTCGGCCTCAGCTTCCTTAATTATCTTGATCTTTTTAGCTTCACCTTCTTCGTGCGCAGCTTCTTTATCTCTTTTAGCAGCATTTATTCTGTTCATGGCATCTTTGACCTTTTGATCAGGATCTATATCTGTAATCAGGGCTTTTATAATGTGATAACCGTATTCATCCATACTTTCATGAATGTTCTTCTGAACGGCCAACGCTATATCTTCTTTTTTCGCGAATACATCATCGAGATCCAATCGGGGAACTTCTGCACGTACGTCGTCAAATACGTAAGAAGAAATTTGATTGCGTGGATTGTCTAATGAATAATAGGCTTCTTTCACTTGATCTCTTCCTACTTTGAATTGAACAGAAACCTGTAAGTTAACAAACACATTATCTTTTGTTTTCGTTTCGACAGTCACGTCCAGTTGTTGAACACGTAGATTTATTGTCGCAGCTTTACGATCAATGAATGGTATCAAGAGTCCAAAACCACTAGTTGCTATTCGATTAAATTTTCCCAAACGCTCAATTACAACAGAAGTAGCCTCTGTTACAATGATTACGGATTTAAGAATTAATAGGAAGGTAAGTACCCCAATTACGCTGTAAAATACCATAGATTCTTGATTCATAGTGATTAATTTAGATGTTTACTAAGATATAAAAAAAGCCATCGGTTTGATGGCTTTTTATTTTATTGAATTGTCAATTTTTTCTCCAAGTCTTCCAGATAAACTTTAAATTGTTTATCGGTTTCAGATAAATTCGTCACTGTTCTGCAAGCATGCAACACTGTCGCATGATCTTTTCCTCCACAATGCGCTCCAATATTCGCTAAAGAAGATTTGGTCATTTTCTTAGAGAAATACATGGATATTTGTCTTGCTTGAACTACTTCTCTTTTTCTTGTCTTCGATTTAAGCATTTCGATTGGAAGATCAAAATAATCACAGACCACTTTTTGAATATATTCGATGGAAACTTCACGTGCCGTATTCTTCACAAACTTGTCCACCATTTGCTTGGCAAGTTCGAGCGTTATTGCTTTTTTATTCAATGAAGCCTGGGCTAATAAAGTATTTAAAGCACCTTCCATTTCTCTGACATTCGTATTAATCGAATATGCCAAATATTCAACAACATCCTTTGGAAGTTCGATACCATTACCGTACATTTTCTTTTCCAAAATGGCAATTCTTGTTTCCAAATCCGGAACACCAAGATCTGCAGACAAGCCCCATTTAAAGCGAGATAATAAACGTTGCTCCATACCCTGCATTTCA
>JBFHIN010000345.1:0-2637 GCA_041596415.1 Crocinitomicaceae bacterium
ACAACCAGAAATTGTATTTGAATGGAAAGATCCAGAAACAGAAGCAGAAGGATGGGTTGTGATCAATTCCTTACGAGGTGGTGCTGCCGGTGGTGGAACAAGAATGCGCTTGGGTTTAGATAAAAGAGAAGTAGAATCTTTGGCAAAAACCATGGAAGTGAAATTTACAGTTGCCGGCCCCCCAATTGGCGGAGCTAAATCAGGCATCAATTTCGATCCAAAAGACCCAAGAAAAGAAGGTGTATTAAAAAGATGGTATGCTGCCGTAACCCCACTTTTAAAATACTATTACGGAACAGGTGGTGATTTAAATGTTGACGAAATCCATGAGGTTATCCCATTTACTGAAGAATGTGGTGTTTGGCATCCTCAAGAAGGCGTTTTCAATGGACATTTTCAACCACGCGAGTCACAAAAAATACATAGAATAGGTCAATTGCGTTACGGTGTTCTTAAGGTGTTGGAAGAAAAAAACTACACCCCTGATGTTACGAGAAAATACGTCGTTGCCGATATGATCACTGGATATGGAGTGGCGGAATCCATCAAACATTTCTACGGTATTTGGGGTGGCAATGTTACAGGAAAAAAAGTCATTGTTCAAGGTTGGGGTAATGTTGGCTCTGCTGCCGCTTACTACCTTTCACAACAAGGTGCAAAAATTGTGGGTATCATAGATCGCGTTGGAGGCTTGATTTCGGAGGAAGGTTTCTCATTTGAAGAGGTGCGACAATTGTTCCTAAACAAAAACGGAAATGAGCTTGTAGCAGATCAACTCATGCCATACGAAGAAATCAATGCTAAAATCTGGGACTTAAAGGCAGATGTTTTCATTCCTTGTGCAGGATCAAGAATGATCACAGAAAACCAATTGGACAGCATGATAAGCGCAGGTGTAGAAGTGATTTCGAGCGGAGCTAACGTTCCCTTTGCAGATCCCCAAATTTTCTTTGGACCAATCGCAGATAAAGCCGATAATTCAATTTCTATAATTCCTGATTTCATTTCAAATTGCGGTATGGCACGTGTATTCGCATATCTGATGAGTAATGATTTGAAAAAAATTACCGATCAGGGCATTTTTGAGGATACATCTGCTACTATTTTACTTGCCTTGCAAAAAGCTCATCAAAAAAATAGTGCTAAAACAGGAATCGCCAAAGCTGCCTTTGAAATTGCTTTAGAGCAATTGGTAGACTAAATTATACTTTATATCTCTACTCAACTTTTTCTTAAAAGGAAAAGTCCGCTTTGCTATTTATTGATATCGATTTTCATGATTAGGAAATAGTTCAGTTGATCACAAAAAAAGATAGTTGTTTAGGTAATATGTCAATCCATTGACTTTGCTGTTTAAATGACCAATTTATCGGTAAACAACTATCCAATATCAATTTGGACATTTGCTCCATAATCTGTTAACTCTTAGCATATGGAAATCTTTATTTTGCTTGTATTTATTTTGGGATATATCCTAATTACCACTGAACATTATGTCAAATTGGATAAATTAATTCCCGCGCTACTGATGATGGCCATTTGTTGGGCCACTATTGCTCTATCCATGGATCATATAACCCAATGGTTTGATCCGGAAATTGGTCAAATCATACAACTGACCAATTTAAATTTCCCAAAAATTGAATTGCTCGAAAAAACAATGCTCCACCATTTCGGGAAGACTGCTGAGATACTGATATTTCTTATGGGAGCCATGGCCATCGTAGAAATGATCGATCATTTTCAAGGATTCAACCTTATCAAAAGAATTATTCGAACGAAAAACAAAGTGTCTTTATTATGGATAATATCATTCCTTGCATTTTTCCTTTCCTCGATAATTGATAATTTGACAGCTACAATCGTTTTAATTACGATCCTTAGAAAAATAATAGCTGACAATAATGTTAGGATGTGGTATGCCGGTTTTATCATTATTGCAGCAAATGCCGGAGGAGCATGGACCCCTATTGGAGATGTTACAACAACAATGTTATGGATGGCTGGTAAAGTAACAACACTTAAACTTATTATCTACTTGGCAATCCCTTCCTTATTGACCATTATAGTCCCTTTAATTATTGGTACATTTTTACCTGCTTTCAAAGGAAATATTGTAGCTTTTGAAGAAAAGGAAAATCAAAATACTCACGGAAATTTCATGCTTATTACCGGATTGAGTTTAATTGTTTTCGTTCCTGTTTTTAAAACACTCACTCACTTACCACCATATGTTGGTATGATGCTTTCCCTTGCAATTTTCGCAACCATAGCCGAAATCTTGACAAACAGAAAAATATCATTCACAAGCCACGATCAAAATACAATAATACACGACAGTAAAGGCCCGACAATGCATGCTTTGTCTAGAATAGAAATTCCTTCTGTCTTATTCTTTTTGGGAATATTAATGACCGTTGCAGCACTAGAATCTTTGGGTATGATTTTCAATTTTGGACAACTTATTAGCGCACTTATACCGCAGGAATTATTTGTTTCTCTTATGGGAGTCGGTTCTGCAATTATTGATAATGTACCGCTCGTAGCGGCAAGTATTGGAATGTTTCAAGAAGGTCAGGATGCAATGGTGTGGCATCAACTGGCTTATGCTGCTGGAACCGGTGGAAGCATGTTAAT
>JBFHIN010000346.1:0-2637 GCA_041596415.1 Crocinitomicaceae bacterium
CAGATTCCCTGATTTATGAAGAAGGTTATACCACTGGAACATTTTTTTAACGTCGGATGGATAAACGCGCTCCTGATCATAGTTGGGAAGGATCTCCAAAAGATAATTTTGTAAAACTGTGATGTTTTCCTTGTGAGATGGGGCTTCTTTACCGACTTGCTTTTCGTAGATAGATGTTAACAGATCTCTCAAAGGCATATCTTCATCGTAAGTATATATGCTGATGTCGTCTAATGCCGAAATGCGGTCCGAAGCATAAGCAGGAATACGTTTGTTATCAATTAATGATTCTACAATGATGTTGTTTTTTCCTTGAGCAATTACTTTAAATAGTCCGGGCTTTCCCGAAATAGCGATAATACCTGTTAAATCCATTCTTTCAATTTTACGATGTCAAAAATAAACAATCTTTGTAATCAATTTACATTCGCGTAATTTTTGCTTGTATCTTTTGCGTTTTCGTTTGAATGATCATGTGATAAATACCTAGTGGAAGATGAGCTATAGAAAACTTATTGTTGCCTAGATCTTTAAGATTTTGTTCTTTCCCATCCGCACTATAAAGTCGAACACCCGAAATTTCTTCGATAGCATGAAGTTCAAATACGTCCTTAGTTGGGTTTGGATAAATGGACAAGTTAGACATTTCATATTCGTTCAAGCCCACACTTATTTGTAAAGGATCTGTTTCAGAAATACATCCGTCTGAACTCACGCAGTAACACGTGTACGTCCCATAAGGTGGGGCAATATCCAACGTTGAATTCGTTGCTCCAGGAATATCAGTTCCGTCCAAGGTCCATTGATAATTGGTAAATGATAGACTTGCCAGTGTATTTCCTAATTGTAGAATAGGTAAAATAGGCAGAACCTCCAATTGAACAATGTTAAAAGTGTCACTCTCGAACTTACATCCTTTCGCGCTGTAAATTGTGGCATGTAAGGGGCCTTCGTTCGAGATATTACTGGTCAATCCTTGATCACCATTCGACCAATAAGCATTAAGTAGTGATGTTGCCGAAGTTGCTGTCCATAGTTCTGGTTCACAAATCGAATCTTCACCGAAAATGTTGGCTGTGAACTCATTGTTTAGTAATAAATTATGAGCATGGGGTTTACCGTATCCATAAGCATTGTTGGGCACAACTCCGGTAAAAGCATCTGTATATGAGCTAGCAATAAGATCAGTTTTAAAATCGGAGTACCTTGCTTTGTCACATTTTTGAAGATACAAAGAAGCAATACCGGCAACCACAGGAGATGCCATCGATGTCCCTCCGTTACGTGCATGCCATCCTCCTGAATCTATCAAAGGATAATAAGCAGGATTTGAAAGCATCCAGAGTGGGGCGGCAGCTAGTGTTACATCACCAGAGGCCGTGACGTCAGGTTTTATCAAGGCATGTCTTGTGGGCCCTTTTGAGGAGTTTTTACTTAATTTTCCTGGGGTAGTCATGTCGCCTGAAGGGTAGTACTGCGCGAAGTTGCGATCAATGTGTCCCAAACGACTTCTCATGTTACCAACAGAAACCACTTTTTCAGAACAGTTCCAAGATGATACGATCGATTGAAGTGAGTCCGGTAAATGATAATGAACGATATCGGGAACAGTTACCGGTGATGGTATGCTCACAACCATATTATTTAAGCCCAAATACACACCCGACCAAACATCATATTTTCCAGATCCTTTGGTCATGAAACGAAACAAATAATTGGTGGAGTCCACGTTTCTGAAAAAACCTTGCATGTGAAAATTATTCCCCACGATTTCTGTATAAGTTTCAATCGTTGCAATGCGCTGACCCGAAGCATTATAAATGGTATCAAATACTGGAACATTAATGGACCCTTGGGCGGATCTAAAATTGGATCTCCCTCTGAAACCATATGTTGGTGAGGGGCGATCTGCACCATACGCAAAGTCAAATGTTGCGTCACTAACATCCGACCAAAGATCAAAGTATATTTTATTGGGGCCGAAAACACTGCTGGGATTATTTAAGAACCAAACAAATGATGTGTCAGCGTCCACTATTCCCGTGACATGATTTTTACCGAAATTTCCTGAATTGCCAGCAGCACAAACGATGATTCTTCCTGACTTGGCATCCAATAACGATTCCATATATTCTGCTGCAGGATCGTTGCCGTCATGACTGCCTAAATAAGTGCCGAGACTCAAATTCACAACAGCAGGCATTCCCAAAGTATCGGCAACTTTAAAGATGTAATCACATGCATCAGCAACAGTGAGGGTCCAATTGGGTAAATTAAAATTAGTTTCTACAATGATAATATTAGATTCAGGAGCCATTCCTTTGTTGGTGCCGTTTGCGCGACCATTTCCGGAACCCATTCCTGCCACGGTTGATCCGTGTGCTGTAGATTCTTCTGTACTGGTACAAGTTCCATTATTTATTGCAGCGCTATCCCATACAATTCCGTAATTATAAGGTTGCGGTATCGTACCACCTACATTGGTGGAATGATCCCAATATCTCAGAACACGAGTTTTTCCCAAACTGTCTAAAAAGTCCGGATGTGTGAAATCGATACCTTGATCTACGTATCCAATAATTACATTTTTCCCCGTGTAAGGAGAAGTAAGGCCGGTGCCTAAATGCACTGGGTCTA
>JBFHIN010000347.1:0-2632 GCA_041596415.1 Crocinitomicaceae bacterium
TCACTCAAACCGCTCCATGATTAAATGAAGGATCTTGTTGGCATCCACTTTATATTTTTTCAACAACAAAGCTGCTAATTCAGCATCTTTTCGGAGCGCACTAATGTGAAACTCTTGGCCTGTGGATTTTATTCTGAATATTTCTTTTTGCCATGAAGGGATTTCTGTATTTACTTCACCAAAATTTAACGCTCCTAAACCAGCTTCTAAATGGAATTCGGATTCATTTATATTTTTTACATTACAGGATATTTTTTTTCCATTGATGATGAGCGTGCGTTCTTGAATTTGCATGAAGAGGCTTGCGTTTCTTTCAGCTTCGATTAAGACTTTTAGATCTTGGTAAAAAACTTCTACGATAACAGGTTTTGTTGGATTAGATTGGACGTAGAATTCTGATCCGTCAATTCTGGTAATCAACTTATTATCTGTAGCAATTAGTTTACATTTGTTAAAATACATGGCTTTTCCTTTGGGTAATAACTTCCCTAAGGACTTCAAATGATGATAATAAGATCTATTGATATTATCGATAGTGAATTCACTGATTATCTCTGTACCAGATGGTTTTTCCATATTCTTCGGCTAGTTTTCTACTTTTGGTTATTTCTTTTTTTGATAGAACAATTGTCCCATACTGAAAGGCCGGAATGTCAAATTGGACTTTGTTTGCATCCCATTCCCAATCTACATCATAGAGTAAATCCAGGGTATCAACAAAATCTTCATAAATAAGATCAATTGTGTAGTTTTCTTCATCGGATAGAGGAGTGCTGCTGAGTAAATCCACTAAGAAGGATTCGCTGTGTTCGTTTAGGGCAGACCAGAAACTTACTTTTATAAGTAATCCGAAAAACTCAAAGAACTGATGTTCAATATTTTTTTTAGAATGCGCACAAGGATCATGTTTATAACATGAGTTGAACAATTTGTCTTTTTCACATCGAAAAAATAAGTCTGAATAGGTATCCAACCATATAGATAGGTCCTCAGCTTCAATGACCCGGTCAATCGCAATGGAATCAAATGCAAAAAGGGCACTTTGCACTTCACAATATGTTTCCTCTGATTTATAAATCATTGCGGTTTAGAACAGTTTGTTAAAGAATAGTTGAAGGGCTCAATTCAGCTTGATTTTGTTACGGACCCGCTCTTTTTTAAGTCGTTATTTAATTGAAAAAAGTAAGTCTAAATGAACAAAATAAGTAGGCGTCGTAAAAGACCAATTGAATCAAATCTACTATTTTTTCTTTTGCTCAACACACTGCAACTCAATTTTTTTAATGTGCTCAACGCGAAAGAAAAAACTGAAAGTGGAAAGCAGAATACTGTGCACCTTTTCCTCTGATTCATCTTCATAATGTACCAGGTATAACACCCCCTTAAATTGCATGTCGTCGATCATTGTGATACATACGGCTTCCCCACAAAAGGGTTCAATAAATGTCTTGTTCATTTGCATGGTCATAGATTTAGTTTATTTGGAATAGATCTGATGGCAATGGTATCTGAACCACTCATCGTTGTATGCTTGACAGATACCGGAAAAATTAACATCAGAATCGCACAGGTTGAGAAGTTCATTGACAGAATCAAAAAAATTGATTTTGTGATATTCGTTTTCTTTAGAAAAAAGAAAAGAAGTACCTATGATAGGGTAATGTTGATCAGAAAGGTCGATAAAATAGTCCAAGGAACCGCGTTTTATAGGAACCCAATGTGCACGATGAAATTCCCTTTCCTCACCGCCCAGCTTTGAGCACAACCACACCCAATCGCGCTGTTGTTGAAGCAGCTCATCCGAGGTAATCAGATCATCAAGCATCAGTTCTTTAAGTACTTGAGGATAAGTATGCAGCAGGTTCAAGACAGCAGAAATATCTTTTAATTGCTTTTTCCATTTTCGCTTGAAATACGGAAAGGACGGATCTTTCTTTTGGGTTTCCATAAGTACGAGTTTTAAGGTGCCTTTTTATGGAAATAAGTAACAAGGGAAAAGTAACATTGCTGGAATTTGTTTTGAATCTTTTAACATATCAGTACCGTTTTACAACACAAAAACATTTTTCAATCGCAATCTTGAAATTTACATTCAACTTTATAGTGTGAATTTCACTTATGTCAACAACTATCTTTAATAAAGGAAAATCCGATTTCCTCTTTGAAATCATTGCAACTGTTATTTTTGAGAAAAATAAAGCCTCATTATTTCATTTCTTAATGTTCATCTCACAATTCATAACCGACAACTATCGCCGTTTCTTTCGTGTTTCCCTGAAAACCATAGGTAATTAGCATATCTATGGCATCACAAGCAAAAGCCATGGGAACAAGGCAAAAGCCTTTTTCATCGATGGAAAAAAATGGAGAGTGTTCAAGTTTAAAGATGGTCAGTTCTCCGGCTTCGTTTTCGAACTTCTTTTTGAAATCATGCCAATTTTGAGGTTCAATCGTTGCAAGTGGTACGTTGATCTTTACAAGAAATCCGGACGGAAAATACAGGTAACGTGCTGAATAGAGTTGTACATAACATGATCGTTCAGCGAGCTCTTGTGCCAGGGAAAAAAGTCCTTTGTCGGCAAGGAGATTGATCTCTGTACTTTCTTTTGTAATGGCATAACTGCTGAAAAAA
>JBFHIN010000348.1:0-2630 GCA_041596415.1 Crocinitomicaceae bacterium
AATCTCCAACGCAGTTCCTCCAGATGATCCAGAAAAGACATATTTTTTTCTTCCTCCATAGCGGCCACAAAGTTAATCATTCGCAATTAAACTATGTGCAACTCTTTTTATCCTGAAATAATTTTTATTAGTCCAATTTTATAGCTGATTGGACGAAAAATAGGAGTAAAAAGCTTATCTTTTAGTTAAATTAGTTTTGCTTTTACGTAAATTTAGAAGAAATCAAATAACTATCATGGTTGAAACAGATCTAAAAGGTGCTTTACGCAAGTATTTTGGATTCGACAATTTTAAAGGGCGACAAGAGAAGATCATTACGAATGTCTTAGAGGGAAGAAATTCCTTTGTCATCATGCCAACGGGAGGAGGAAAGTCAATGTGTTATCAGTTACCTGCTCTTCTATCGTCAGGTACCGCCATCGTCGTTTCCCCGTTAATTGCGTTAATGAAGAATCAAGTGGACGCGATCCGAAATGTCAGTGACAATGAGGCCGTTGCACATTTTTTAAATTCTTCACTTTCGAAGTCGGAAATAACAAAGGTTAAGCAAGACATACAGGGCGGCTTGACCAAATTGCTATATGTAGCACCCGAATCACTTACTAAACAAGAGAATATTGATTTTTTAACATCGGTAGACATTTCGTTTTTTGCTATCGATGAGGCGCATTGTATTTCTGAATGGGGTCATGATTTTCGTCCGGAGTACCGACGTTTGAGAGAAATTTTTGAAAAGATATCAGATGTCCCTGTTATAGCGCTAACAGCAACGGCAACTCCAAAGGTTCAGTACGATATTCAGAAGAACTTGAATATGCTTGATGCTACAGTTTTCAAGTCTTCCTTTAATCGTGAAAATTTATACTACGAGATTAGGCCGAAAAAGGAAGTAGAAAAAGAAATTTTAAAATACATCCGAGGTAAAGCAGGTAAAAGTGGTATCATTTATTGTCTCAGCCGAAAGAAAGTAGAAGAAATAGCTGAGTTACTGCAACTTAACGGAATAAATGCGTTGCCATATCATGCCGGTTTGGATGCGAGCACAAGAGCTAAGCATCAGGACATGTTCCTTATGGAAGATGTTGAAGTGATCGTGGCTACTATCGCCTTTGGAATGGGTATCGACAAACCAGATGTACGGTACGTAATCCATCATGACATTCCCAAATCTTTGGAGAGTTATTATCAAGAAACTGGAAGAGCCGGTCGGGATGGAGGAGAAGGCGAATGTATTGCCTTCTACAGCTATAAAGACATTGAGAAATTAGAGAAGTTCCTACAGGGTAAACCTGTTGCCGAACAAGAAATTGGTCGACAATTATTGAGTGAGATCGTCTCTTACGCCGAAACGAGTGTATGCCGCCGCAAATATATTCTGCATTATTTCGGAGAGCAGTTTGAGCAAGAGGATTGTCATGAAAATTGTGATAATTGTAAACATCCGAAAGAAAAAACCGAAGGAAAGGAATTTGTTGTCAAACTGTTAAAAGTCATAGAAGAGTTGCAGGAAATGCAGAAGGCGAAACATATTTGTTCTTATTTGTCTGGGAATCTAACCGCAGACATCAAAGCCTACAAGCATAATCAACTTCCTGGATTTGGGATCGGTAAAGAGAAAGATGAGAATTTTTGGAATGCTGTAATTCGCCAATCTCTAGTAGCAGGATTAATTTATAAGGACATCGAATCCTATGGTATTCTGAAGTTTTCTGAAGACGGAAAAGAATTTATAAAGAATCCAAGATCATTTACCCTATTAAAAGAGCATGATTTCAGTGTTACTGATGATGATATTTCTGCTAGTGCTGCGAAAGGTGGGGCATTTGACGAAGTGCTTTATCAAATGCTACTGGATTTAAGGAAATCAATTTCAAAACAGAAAAACATTCCTCCATTTGTAATCTTCCAGGAGCCTTCGTTAAAAGATATGTGTTTTCAATACCCTATAACGATCGATGAGTTGACCAACATCCAAGGGGTAGGAAACGGAAAGGCTGCAAGATACGGAGCACCTTTTGTAGCGTTGATCGCGAATTATGTGGAGGAAAACGACATTGAACGTCCGCAGGATATTGTCATGAAATCCGTGGCCAATAAATCAATGTTGAAGGTGCAATTAATTCAAAATATTGATCGAAAACTACCATTGGAAGATATAGGTCGTTCACAAGGTAAAAGCATTGATGAGGTTATCGATGAGATTGAGGCCATAGTTTCGTCAGGAACGCGTGTGAATATCAATTACTACATTGACGATATTTTGGATACAGAAAATCAGGAAGAGATATATGAGTATTTCTCAGAGGCAGAAACAGACGATCTGATCGAAGCCTATAAGGAATTTGATGGTGATTACTCTGAAGAGGAGTTACGACTTATGCGCATCAAATTCATGAGCGAAATGGCTAATTAGGAAACTTAGGGCTGCTTGAAAATTAAAGAATGGGTGTGAGATAAACTATCCGTGTATTCCAACTGTAGATCGGTTTTGGTTCTTGTAAGAATTCGGTACTTATATGATGTTAAAAGAACATCACCACTTCCATAGTTTTTCACCTGCATGTAATCTCCTTTTTCGACATAATCTACATAGCCATTTTCGTCAATGATCTTGTTGAGCCCATTTACGG
>JBFHIN010000349.1:0-2625 GCA_041596415.1 Crocinitomicaceae bacterium
ACCGATAATCGGACAATCAATGAGATATACAAAAGCATTCGGGTAAGCAGCTTCCAAAGCCTTGAAAAGCTCGTAGTTGTCTGTAAATTCAAGTGAAACTTTCTCAACTCTAGATAATACAACTTTCTCAACCTTGTTCTCCTGCATCGCGTTAAGGGCATCTTGTGCCTTTTCAAGGTAAGTCGATTTGTCTACACAATAAGGAATTGTTTGATCCTTGGGCTCACTATCCACTTCCATAGAAGCTTGAAATAGATAGATCTTTTCTTGCTCGAATGTACTGATATAAAAACCACTTGCATCGTATCCATTTACCGGTGCAAATCTTCCTTTGGCATTTACGATTTCATTGTTAGGAATACGGTACGTTAAATGAGCATACATCACTCTCCAATTTTCACGATCATCACGGTTAAGCGACCGGTACAGATAAGTTTATCTGTATTTCCATTATAGATATCGACTTGCCAAATATGCGTGCGCTTTCCTTTATGAATAATGCGTCCTCTTCCTCGAACAAATCCTTCTTTCACACCTCCCATGTGATTTGCATTCACTTCAATGCCTACAGGATATTCTTGGGTAAGATCAAGTAACAAAGTAGAGCCCAGCGAACCAACACTTTCAATGAGCGCAGCACTCGCTCCACCGTGTAACAAGCCCATAGGCTGATGTGTTCTTTTATCGACCGGCATGGTCAGATCCAAGTAATCATCGCCGATTTCAACACATTCAATGCCCAGTTGCTCCATCAACGTGTCCTTATTGATCTTATTGAGTTCCTCTAAACTAATTTTCCTGAATTGCATGCTGTAAATTTAATAGAATCTATGACTTCAAAATAGCTGAAATAAGCAATTTTCTTATAACTGTATTCAATAATTTTTGTTCTACTGCCAAACGTGAAAAATTAATATTTTTACCGCATGATTTTTCAACACCAGGAATTAAAGCCGTACAATACATTTGGTATTTCTGCAAAAGCAAGATATTTTTCAACTTTTCGATCTGTCGAAGAGCTTTCCGAATTACTCAAGAATTATCCTCAAGAAAAATTACTCATCCTTGGCGGCGGTAGCAATATATTGTTTACGCAAGATTTTGAAGGCTTGGTATTGAAAAACGAAATTGACGGATTCGAAGTAATCAAAGAGGAAGGTGAAGATGTGTATGTAAAGGCGGGTGCTGGTGAAAATTGGCACCAATTTGTGTTGAAATGTATAGCCCAAAATCTTTCGGGCGTTGAGAATTTAAGTTTGATTCCGGGAAGCGTTGGAGCAAGCCCCATGCAGAACATCGGTGCTTACGGCGTTGAGATAAAAGATGTATTTCAAGAATTGAGTGCTTATCACATCAGTACGGGTGAAATTCACTTCTTCGACAATTCAGCTTGTGAATTCGGCTACCGCGAAAGTGTTTTTAAAAGAAAGTTCAAGGATCAATATGTCATACTTAATGTTACGTATAAGCTCTCAAAAACTCCGAAGAACAATACCAGTTACGGTGCCATTGAAAGTGAATTGAAAAATAAGGGCATTGAAAATCCTACGATCAAAGATATCAGCGATGCAGTGATAGCGATCCGTTCCTCAAAGCTACCCGACCCAAAACATATTGGTAACGCAGGGAGTTTCTTTAAAAATCCGGTGATCGATCAAACGGCCCTTCATCGTTTACAGTCCTTATACCCGGAAATACCGAATTATCCGGCTAACAACGGTAAAGTTAAAATTGCTGCAGGATGGCTGATAGAAAAGGCAGGCTGGAAAGGAATTACCATTGATCACTACGGTGTGCATAAGGATCAAGCTTTAGTTTTAGTAAATTATGGTGGTGCCAAGGGAAAGGAAATCTTTGACCTTTCCGGAAAAATAATTGCAAGCATCGAGCAAAAATTTGACATCACTTTGGAGCGTGAAGTGAATATTGTTTAAGCTATCACTTATAATGGTACAAATTATATTTTATCACATAGAAATTATTAATTTGCGAAGTCAATTTATGTTATGCTAAACAATTTTTCAACATCAAAATTTCTATTACTAGTAATCGCTTTCCTTGAGGGTTCTTCATTAATGGCGAGTGAAATAATAGGATCAAAATTAATGGGCCCATATTTTGGTAACTCACTCTTCGTGTGGACCGCTTTATTCACAACTACTTTAGGAGGATTGGCGATTGGTTATTATTTAGGAGGTATCTTTTCAGCTAAAAAAAATCACAGTAAAATACTTTTAATCCTTCTTGTTATTTCATTTATCTCATTTGTTTCCATGGGATTCCTTTCCAAAGTAGTGATGTCTAATTTGATAGATCTACCCATTCGAATGGGTGCGTTTTTATCTTCTCTACTATACATTTTCCCATTGACAGTTTGTTTTGGCTGTATCTCACCAATAATTATTAGAATGCTATCCACAGAAGAACAAAATATTGGGAAAAATTCAGGAATCGTTTATTCAGTTTCAACTTTTGGAGGAATCCTGATGACCATAGTGCTCGGATTTTATTTTATTCCTGAATTTGGTTTGCAGTTCAGCATTTATTTTACAAGTTTTCTCATTTCACTGGCCATTATATTTTATTTTTTAGTCAGGAGTAAGTTCAACAGGATTTCCCTTAAAT
>JBFHIN010000350.1:0-2622 GCA_041596415.1 Crocinitomicaceae bacterium
AGATGGTTCTTCTTACGTAGCTGATTACAAAGAAGAGGCTACAATGAAAATGTCTATGTTCGGAGTTGGTCTTGGAGCTGGTCTTGATGTTTACGTTTTTGAAAACGTATACTTAGGAGTTGAGTTAGGATTGAATTTCTCCTCAATGACATATGACGATACTGAAATGACTGTTACTACAGGAGGTATGACATTCAAATCAGTTTCTCCAGGATATAAAGAAACTTACTTAAACACAGGTGCTGCTAACGCTGCATTCCGTTTGGGTTGGAGATTCTAAGCATTGCTTAAAGAATAAATTAAGGGGAGCTTTTGCTCCCCTTTTTTATTAGATACAGATTACTTAATTTTGAAGTATGCAAAAAAATCACCTAGTTAAAATCGCTGTAGACGGGTTTTCGTCTTGTGGAAAAAGTACTTTGGCAAAAGCTTTAGCAAAGAAACTAGGTTATCTTTTCATTGACAGCGGCGCCATGTATCGCGCAGTTACCTATTATTGTCTTCAAAATAATTTGATTGAGAATGGGATACTAAATGAACTCAAGATCATTGCCGCACTTCCTGAAATTCATATCAACTTCGAACGAAACCCAAAAACAGGTGAACTTGAGCTCTTTTTAAACGGAGAAAATGTCGAAAAAGAGATAAGAAATCCAAAGGTCGCAGAATTTGTTTCATTAATTTCCAAAATAAAGGAAGTTAGAGAGATCCTTGTAGATCAACAACGTAAAATTGCAAGTTCTACTAATGTTATTATGGATGGCAGAGATATAGGTTCCGTTGTTTTTCCGGATGCTGATATCAAGTTTTTTGTAACAGCAGATCTGGCAGTAAGAGCTGAAAGAAGATTACTGGAATTACAACATAAAGGAATCGATATTGAAATAGAAGAAGTTAGTAAAAACCTTGAAACGAGAGATTTAATTGATTCTACCAGAGATATTAGTCCTTTAGTGAGAACAGTAGATGCCATTGAAATTGATACGACGGATCTAACACCAGCAGAACAACTTGATATGGCCCTTGAACATGTTCAACAAGTTATCACTGAACAAAATAACACAATTCATAACTAATTCATTTTATTTTCTTAATTTCGCGATTAAATTTAACACTACATGAACTCAATTGGAAAAATTACTGAAGAGCTAATTAATCGCAGTCCATTTTTGCGCGAAGCTATGACTGATGATTTGATCAATATTTCTGCTCTGGCTAGAAAATTAAAACCGGAAATTGAGGAAATTGTAGGTAAAGAAGTTAAAGAAGGTGCCATCATCATGTCAATTAAGCGCATGACACCAGGGTTATACCACCGTTTGAACATGAAGATTACCAATATGATGGCTGACCTAGGTGATTTCATCGTTCGAAGCAATCTAGTTGATTATACCTTTGAAAATTCTGCGACATCGCGTTTTCGTCAAGCAGAACTGATGCAAAAGATCAATCGCGACAGCGATAGTTTTTTTACAGTTTGTAAAGGAATCACCGAGACGATGTTCATTCTTAATAAAGCTAATTCTGAGATCGTTGAAAAAATTTACAAAGATGAACAGTTGATCTCAACGAACAAAGATCTTGCTTCCATAACCGTGAAATTGCCACGTATCAATACTCAGATATACGGTGTTTATTATTACATCCTAAAGCATTTGGCTTGGGAAGGTGTAAACGTAATGGAAATCGTTTCAACATCAAACGAGTTTACGGTGATCGTTCATCACGACGAAGTTGACAAGGCATTTAAGATATTGATGCAGTTAAAGCGTAAGCATTAATTAGCGTCGATCAATTCTCCTGTTCCGTATTGATTGAATAAGATTGAGGTAGGAACACCTTTGTAGTAAATGTTACCATCTGCCTCCGTTTGGGTTTTCAATTTTACGCCATCGGCATTCACCCTAACATGTCCTTGAGTTCTCGATATCACTGTTAAGGAATCAACCACTTGCATACCGTAAGTGTCACAATAACCATTACTTCTAATATTTAAGTTGGCCGCATTAACTTTTCCTGAGAAGGTAAAATCGCCCCACCCGTGACTTATCGTAGCATGAATAAATTGTGCATCAAAATCCAAATTTACAGGCCCGGCACCATCAATAATTAGGAAAGTCAACCATCCAAATTTCAATTTCCCTTGATTGGTCATGGTTCCACTGCCTTGATAGCGGATATTGATCAAATCTTTAAAATGTATTTCTACGGTTATTTTCTTGCTGTAATCCCTTAAAAATCCGCAACGATTTTCATTCCTTACCTCAAGTAAACCGTCCTCAATTTTTGTTTCAACAAAGTTGAGCAAGTTTTTTCCTCCCTTTAAAACAATTTTCATGGCACTGTCCTGCACTAAAACGTAATTCAGATGCTCATATAGTGTTAAACGGTCAAATTCTCCCAGTTCAATTTCCTTGGTACTTTCCTCACCGACAGATTTCCAACAAGGTCTATCCTCGGCTTTACCACAAGAAATAAGTAAAGAGACTAATGAAAATATGTAAATAATCTATTTCACTTGTTACGATTAAAAGTATATCCTAGTCCCCATTCAATGTAATCCGCTCTGGCCCAATGTGATTTAAGAACGACCTGTGTGTTCAAACCGTTGGTAAAACTGTA
>JBFHIN010000351.1:0-2621 GCA_041596415.1 Crocinitomicaceae bacterium
TGCTTTTGAATCGCAGATCCACAGACAACTTGGTACGGTTGAAATTGAGGATCAGCTAACAGGGGTAGAATATTTGAAATCACTGCCATACGTTGATCAAAAACGCTTGGCCGTTCACGGATGGTCATTTGGCGGCTTTATGACGACTTCTCTATTACTCAGAACACCTGATGTGTTTCAAGTCGGCGTTGCTGGTGGACCCGTAACTGATTGGAAATATTATGAAATCATGTACGGAGAGCGTTACATGGATCGTCCGGAAGAAAATTTGAAAGGGTATGAGCAGGCTTCACTAATGACACATGCCGCTAATTTGAAAGGAGATCTTTTATTGATCCATGGGACTGTGGATGATGTGGTGGTAATGCAGCATAATTTGGCACTGGTCAAGCGTTTTGTTGAATTGGGCATTCAAATGGACTTCTTCCCGTATCCAATGCATAAGCATAATGTTTCAGGCGTGGATCGCGTTCATTTAATGGAAAAAGTATTAACGTACATCATCAAGAATAACCAGTAATTCCATGGAAGAAAAGGACCGCTTACCACTGCTCAGCGCAGAAGAAATTCGTGTGTTGGGAGCGTTGATCGAGAAAAGTAAAACGACGCCTGATTATTACCCGCTAACACTCAATTCACTGGTTACGGCGTGCAATCAAAAATCGGCAAGAAACCCCGTAGTTGACTATGATAATGAAATAGTTGTTATGGCCTTGGATTCATTGAAGAAGAAAGGTCTTGTCGCAAATGTGTTGGGTGATGGTAGAACAACGAAGTATCGACATACCATTGCTGTAAAGTACCCATTGGATCCTGCTGAATTGACAGTGTTGGGGTTGTTATTTCTACGTGGTCCCTTAACTGCCGGAGAAATTAATTCCAATTCGGGCAGAATGTATGAGTTTGATAATCTCGAGGAGGTTCAACAAGTATTGGAAAATCTTTCAAATTCAGAAACAAATTTCATACAGCAATTGCCCAAGAAGCACGGGCAGAAGGAGGGTAGATTTTGCCATCTTTTTATGGATATTGCTGAAGTTGAAAATGAGATGGAATCAGGTTACCAAGAGCCGGCACGTAAACATGTGTCAGATTTGGAAGAGCGTTTGGTTAACGTTGAGAATGAATTGGCTGTATTGAAAGATCAAATGCAAAAACTAATGATTGAACTTTATGGTGAGTAGAAGCGTTTGTGATTTTTAGTTTGATTTGATTATATATTCAATAATTACTTGAACGCCTTCTCCCGGGTTACTCTCAAATACTACATTCCCATTCATTTGTTCGCTCAAGGATTCGATGAGTTCAAGTCCAAAACCGGGTTTTGAATTCACATCGAATCCGATGCCATTATCGCGATAGGTCAATTTTACTTGATTTTTATCTATTGAACTAGTTAATTCGATATCACCTTCATTTTTGACACCATGCTTTAAGCTGTTGGATATCAGTTCGTTTAATATCAACCCAAAGGAAATTATGTTTTTTTGTTGAATAGTGGTATGCTGAAGTGAGGTTTTAAAATTGATCTTTTGATTATTTGAATTCAAATTTATCAAGTCTAGCGCTAGTTTTTCAATGTATTCAGCATTAAGCTTAAATTGCTGCTTGTCTTCTTTGTAGAGTCTCTCATGAATCAAGGCCATAGCATAAATTCTATTTTGTGAAAGCTCAAAAATCTCTAACGATTTTGGATCAGATATTTTACGTGATTGTATCCGGAGTATACTACTGATGAGTTGAAGATTATTTTTAACTCTATGATGTACTTCTTTAAGAAGAATAGTTTTGTCATCATTTTGTTTAATGAGTTCTTTTTCTGCCTTACGACTTGTTTTGAGATAGAGGTTGATCAAATATAGAATTAATAAACTTCCGAAAATTACCTCGAAGATGAATGCGATATTCATCGAAGCACTATTTTGGACAATTTCAATATTTGAAATAATGAAGAACTTATAAAAAATGAAGGATAAAGCTCCAAAAGAACCAAATATAATACCCCAAAATAATGAAAGTGTAAATACTGAATAAAGCGCGATTATCATTATCCAAAATGGAAATCCGAAATGTATTGTTTGTGGGTTAAAAAAAAGGTTTAATATACATATTGTGAAAAATGTGTTAGAGAAGATCAAGGAAGCTAAAAACTGATTTTTCTGATATTTCAAAACTAATAGTATAGTAATACATAATAGTTCTGAAAGCCAAACGCCAAGCCTTTCATATTGTACGCTAAACATCTCAAAAAAGATAATTGGAATTAGTAGAACAGTAAAACCAATAAAAACAAAATTGAAGGTCAGATTCAATTTTTCTTGTGAATAAAAATCACTCTGATCAATCTTGAATTCTCCAATTATAAATTCTTTTATTTTATCGTATAATGGAATCATGTCAATTTAAACACACTAAAAATATTTCAATACTTAAAACAGTGCAAAATAGAACTTAAAACGCGCTTATCCAACTACCTTATCAATTTACAGCTATTTTGTATATTTGGACTTCTTATTAGGAGGTGAGCATGGCGACAACGGCAACAAAAGAAAAAACAACACAACCCAAAGTGGATAAAGCGACATTATTGAAAGCATTTCGTTTAATGTGTACAGCGAAAA
>JBFHIN010000352.1:0-2609 GCA_041596415.1 Crocinitomicaceae bacterium
CCTTACCTTGGATCAAGTAAAACTCCCGGAGGGGAACGAACTTTACGTTTATAATCCGCAAAAGGATTTCATTCTTGGAAAATTTACAGACTACCATTTATACCAAGGAGAACTTGGAACTGAACTGGTTCCTGGATCTACGGTAATCGTGGAATATTATGTTCCATACAAAAACAAGATAACGGATGCATCATTGCGCATCAATACAGTAACACATGGTTATCGCACGGCGCAGGAGTTCTATGAAAAAGCATTTGGCGGTTCTGGAGGTTGTAACATGAACGTGAATTGTTCTGCCGGAGCTTCTTGGGTGAATCAGCGCAACAGTGCCGTAATGCTAGTATCAGGAAGTAGCGGTTTTTGTTCCGGAGCTTTGATCAATAACACCTTGAATGACGGTAAGCCATATGTTTTGACTGCAAATCACTGTTATTCCAATCCTGCATCTTGGATTTTCCGCTTTAACTGGGAGGCACCCTCGTGTGCCAATCCGGGAAGCTCACCAACTTTTCAATCGCTTTCAGGAGCAGTGCTTCGTTCACGACGAACACCAACTGACTTTTGTTTGGTTGAAATCACCGGAGGATTGGTTGGTGGTACTGTTCCATCGGGATATTCGCCTTACTTTTCTGGATGGGATAGAACGGGTACGATACCTACAACAACGACATGTATTCATCATCCATCAGGCGATATCAAGAAAATCTCCTTTGATGACAACCCAGCGTCTATATCGCAAGGTATGGGGTCAACGGAACCAAATTCAACTTGGACTGTTGTTTGGGATAGAGAAACTACCACTGAAGGTGGATCTTCAGGATCACCACTTTTTGATCAAAACAGAAGAATTATAGGTCAGTTGTGGGGAGGAGGAGCATCTTGTTCTAGTTTGACATCGCCGGATTATTACGGTCGTGTTTCTATGAGTTGGAATCCAACGGGAAGTAACAGCACAAATCGTTTAATGGATTGGTTAGATCCAAACACCTCAGGAGCAGGTTTTATTGACGGATATGACCCTTTTGGTGGTCCACCGGCAGCGCTCGACGCAGGACTAAGTAATCCGGTTGGTGTAAGTGGGACCTCTTGTTCGGCATTTATTACACCTACAGTAACAATTACCAATATTGGAACAACGACACTTACTTCGGCAACGATCAATTATAATTTTGATGGTGCTACGAACCAAACGTACAATTGGTCGGGTTCATTGGCTCAATGGCAATCTGCAACGGTTACTTTGCCTACATCAACTTTAGGCGGTGGAGCACATACTTTCAATGCTGAGGTGATCAATCCAAATGCTGCTGCTGATGAGAATAGTTTGAATAACACAGTGACATCATCATTCAACGTTGTGGTAAACGGACAAACAGCTGTCCTTAATCTGGACCTGGATTGTTGGGCATCAGAAACGTCTTGGGAGTTGACTGACGCGTCTAGCAATGTACTCTTCAGTGGAAGTGGTTATCCGGATAATACTCCTGGAATAATTACCGTGAATTTTTGCTTGTCTGAAGGATGTTACAATTTCAAGATCATGGACTCCTATGGTGATGGGATGACGAGCTGTTCAGCAGGTAATGGAGGAAACGGATCTTATACAATTCAATACAATACTGCTATTGTTGCCGAAATAACGGAAGCTAATGCAAATTTCGGATATTCTGATACAAAGAACTTTTGTATTACAGCAGGGATTGATGAAATAGCATTGGGAGCACAAATTGGAGTTTTCCCGAATCCAGCGGTTGAACAACTTTCTGTTGTTTCAAACAATATTTTAATTGAAAGCATCGAACTGCGCAATCTTGCAGGTCAAATGATCATGAACAAAGAAGTTCATGACGTAAAGACCGAACTTGAATTGACTAATTTCTCTGCGGGAGTATACCTACTTAAAATTCACACACCGGATGGTGTTGCGGTGAAACAGATCATTAAAAAATAGAAGAAAGGAGGCGAGAGTCTCCTTTTTTATTTGATCTTATTTTTTCGTTCCAGATATAAAACGGTATCTGTGAACATGCCCGATTCAATATTTCTTTGGATTTCTTTTTTAGTCCATCGACAAGTGCTGAATGTTTCATTTTCGGTTTGATGCAATGTCTGTTGAGCTGGTAGAAATTTTTCATCCTCCTTAGAAAAGGATTTGATAAGCAAATTATGATCTTTATCCTTTGTAACTAATAACAATTGCCACCATTGCGACTCGTCGTTTGATTTTCTGTTCAAAATGTGATATTTTCCCGCTTTTCTCAATAGGTTGTTCTGATCCAAATTAATTTCTTCCACCGTCCTTAGGTCATATTGGATCAACGAGTCGCTGAAAAAGATAAGTTTTCCATATTTAATATCATTTCCAAGGATGTGGTAAACCAAGGTATTGGAAACAATTAAGAACTTTTCGTCTTCTTTGAGATTGTTCAGTTGAATATCTTTTACCTTGTGGTTGATGCTCAAGTAATGATTTCGATCAATTACAATGGTATCGCCTTCTGCTATCCAAGTGCCTCGCAATTTACAAGGGATATGTTTTTTATTTGCTGAATCAACGGGTTGTGGTTCTTGGAATAGCGTCACATGGCAAGACGTGAGAATCAAGGACA
>JBFHIN010000353.1:0-2605 GCA_041596415.1 Crocinitomicaceae bacterium
AAACCAATAATAGTTGCATTACGCACTAACTTGAATGATGGAAATAATGCGTGGTTTCCAAATGGTTTCCAAGACATTTGTTTAACGGTTGTTGATCTGGAAGATTTACTATTACAGAAGGATGGATATTTTGTAAAAAAGGGATATAATTGTTTTGATGAAAGTTTGGATTTTGAGCAGAATCCAAGAAAAGTTACTGTTATATTAAACTTCACAACACATAAGCTAAGACCGTGTTCGAATTGTGTTATTTATGGTTCTCCAGATTTTTCAGAATGGATTGATAATAAACTCATTCAAAAGTTAATAATTTCGGATATTACAAGTGAACCAAGACGTTTTTATGGTTCTATTTCTTCATCACTAATCCCGAAAGAGCTGCTTGAAACAACCCTAAAAGATCTTAAACCATTAGAAGAACTAAAATTTGATCTAACCGATCGGGTTCAAGTATTGAAAGCAATTAATACAAACACCAAATCCGGAGAAGACGTACATTTTGTGACAAGAGATTCGGATATCGGTGATATTATTGAATCAAATGCGTTGTGTTTATTGGAAGAATTTATCGAATGCTCATCTCTTGTCAGTGGAGGTGAAGATATAAAACACAGATTACGAATCTATGCCTTTCAAGGAAAAAATGGAATTAAAATAGGCCCTCCATATTTGACTCGTAGTAAATCCAACAACTGTAATGGAGACACCAGCATTCTCAGACTTTATCAACCGACAATTTCACAAAATGAGGAAATTGAACGCATAGTAAGCGGTTTTTTATCACGTTTAAAAGAATTATATCCGAATGCTAATACAACATGCAAAGATATGTTCTATGGTTTCGATTTTGTAATCGATAGAAATGAGAGGGTTCGATTTATAGAGATCAATAATCACGATAGCCTCGGTTTAAGATCAGTCGCTAAGTTTGAGTTGCCAATTGAAGATGAGGCACTGGGTGCTTTCCATAATCAATTGGTAGAAGATTATTTTGACATACAAATGAAGGACAAAATAGTTCTTGTCATAGGTTATGGTTCATATAGTAAGAAAAACTTGTTCGATTGGCTTCATAATGTAGGTGCAAAGATTATTGTTGCTGATTCAGAAAAACCACCACTTAAAATTCCTTATGAGTGGATAAAAATCCCAATTCACTCGATTGAGGAATCTTCTACGATAATACTAAATTATTTTAGCAACTCTCAAGTAGATAGTGTTGTTAGCCTCTATGAAGATTACATTCCTTTAAAGCACAGAGTGCAAGGAGAATTGAAGAAACTAGGATTACATAGTAGTCCATATCCGGCAGATTTTGAAAATTCCATATTGAATAAGGATAAAGTTTCCGTGTACTCCAGAATTAACACGCCTAGCGACTTATTCGAAGATTATAGGCAGTATTTTTTTGCTCCTCAATATTATTGTATAAATTCAGTAAAGGACATCGAGTTGTACACTGATGGGTTTCCGGTAATTTTAAAATATTCTACTGCATCATCGGCCTTTGGGTGTAAAAAAGTAAACTCAAAAAGCGAATTGATAGATGCTTATCTGGATTTGGTAAATTCTTTGGAAAACTGCGATGATTCAGATGGGGTTGGTGTGCAATTTGACTATGAAATATTTGTTTCAGATTGGGTATCAGGAACTGAACATGACGTTGATATCATTCTAAATAATGGTGAGGTATTATTAAGCGTTGTTTCTGACAATACAGAGGTTGATCCAAAAAACCCTAGAGAAACAGGAGTTACAATGCCAACCAAAAAATATTCTGATTTGGAGGTCAATCAAATAACCTTGATTGTAAGGAAAATTCTGTTGAAACTTGGATTGTCACATGGGGTTTTTAATGTTGAATTTATTGATACTCCGTTAGGTCCGAAAATTATTGACGTTAATCCCAGACCGGGTGGCTATTACATCAATGAATACATTCAATTTTTGTATGGAATAGACACGTTTAAAGCAGAAGTTTTACTCAACTCGAACATAGATTACAAGTGTTTCCCTTTAATTACTTCGTATAGCCTTGAAGGAAAAGCTGTTTATTCACATAAGGACATTGCCATTTGCGATCGATTAATTCAACTCACAGAAAATTTACACGATACAAACGGTATAGATATGATTGCTTGTGCAACAAATGTTGTGCATCAGCAAAAAGGCATTACAAACCCAATATTCAACTCTTAAAAATGGAAATCAAGGTAGAAGACAAAGAAAAACCAACATTCAAACAAAAGGTAAAAGAATTTTTCGTTTTCTTAAGTATACAGCTAGTCTTATATATATTACTTGTAATTAATTTTAGGGCTATTTCTCAAGGTGGATATACGGTAACAGTTGTGACAGATTTCAGTGTTGCTTCATTTCAGTTTTTTGTAATTAAGAAAATTGCTGATTCTTCTGAAAGCGCGCATCAATGGGCAGGATATGCTATTGGTGGTGGTTTAGGTGGTGCAATAGGAATCTGGATTTCCCAAAATTGGGTTGGTCATTAGATTTTATAGGCAATAAAAAAGCATTCTAAGCACAGATGAAGGTTGCGTTTAGAAAGTGCAATTAATTAGAATTAGTCTTAAATAATTGAATTGTTAGA